>DATCFU010000270.1:0-8983 GCA_036509315.1 Acidothermaceae bacterium | reverse complement strand
CTATCTTGCCGGTAACCAACATGACGCGGTGCTGACGCCCGCGCCGGAGATTGTTGCCAGTCGGCCATCTAGGGTGCATCTCGTGACCCGGCAGGCAATCTCCGCGGTGGCATTCTGCCCCCATCCGCCGCTCCTGCGACCCGGGATTGCCACTGGAAGCGAAATTGAGACGCAGTCGTTGCGTTCCGCGTGTAACACGGCCATCGATCGGCTGATTGGTACGAGTCCTAACCAGTTACTGGTGCTGGGAACCGATGGACCCCTTGTCGACTGGCAAGGCTTCGTCCCACGGCTGATCGACCCCGACTCGCGGCCGATGCCGCTGTCCCTTCAGGTCGGAGCTTGGTTGCTGTCGACGCATTCGCTCGGCTGTGAGCCGAGCTACATCGCCATTAGGCCGGACGGCGAGCCGGTGACCCCTTGGCCGGACCTGTCGGCGTCGACGGCCCTTCTCGTCATGGCTGACGGCAGTGCGCGTCGCAGCCTGAAAGGCCCGGGGTACCTCGATGATCGGGCCGAACCCTTCGATGACTCCGTCGTCAAAGCACTCGCCGATGGCGCTGCCGAATCGCTGGCCGACCTCGACCTCGAACTCGCGGACGTTCTGCTTGCCGCCGGCGCTCCGGCCTGGGTCGCGGCGGCGAAGCTGCTTCGGACCGGTCGCTGGCGCGGCGACGTTCTCTACACCGACGCCCCTTACGGCGTGATGTACACGGTCGCTACGTGGCTGCCGGCGTGAGCTCTGCTGCCGGTGCAAGTTCTGTTGACGGCGTCAGACCTCGGGTCGTTGTCGTCCTCGGCCCGACCGCGGCAGGCAAGTCGCAACTTGGCATCGACCTCGCACAGCGCTTAAACGGTGAGGTCGTGAACGCCGACTCGATGCAGCTCTATCAAGGGATGGACGTCGGGACCGCAAAGCTGACGTACGACGAGCGGCAGGGCGTCGTCCATCATTTGCTTGATATCTGGCCCGTCACGCGAACGGCGAGCGTGGCCGATTACCAGACGTACGCGAGGGCGGCGATCTCGGAGATTGCCGCGCGCGGTCGCACACCGATCCTCGTGGGTGGTTCTGGTTTGTACATCCGCGCGGTCATTGACGACATGAGCTTTCCAGGTACGGACGCCGGTGTGCGGGCGGGTCTCGAAGCCGAACTCGCCGTCGTTGGCGCGCCAGAAATGCACGCCCGCCTGGCCGCAATTGATGCCACGACCGCGGCAACGATGTTGCCAACCAACGGCCGCAAGATCGTTCGCGCACTCGAAGTCGCCGCGATCGGTGGCGGGTCGTTCACCGGCCTGATGCCGTCGTACGACTCGATCTACGACGCGGTACTGATCGGCGTCGACCGACCTACCGAAGAGCTGGATGAACGGCTGACCCAGCGGGTCGACTGGATGTGGGCGCACAAGTTCGTCGACGAAGTCCGAGGTTTGGCTGAGCACCACGGCTTGCGTGAAGGAGTGACGGCGCGACGCGCGCTCGGCTACAAGCAGGTGCTCGCGATGCTCGACGGCGAGATCTCGCAGGACGAGGCTCGCGAGCGAACCGTGCAGGCGACGAAACGCTTCGTGCGCCGACAGCGCTCGTGGTTCCGGCCCGATCCGCGCACTCACTGGCTCACAGCTGGACCAGACCTTGAACTTGCCTTGACGATTACTTCGTCTTAGGGCCTTGGTCTTTGACGCGGTGCAGCAGCCAGTCGTCGCCAGTGTTGATCAGCGCGTAGCGCACGTCGGAAGTTGCGCCGTGCAACGTGAACACGAATCGCCGTTCGTTGGCGTCGTGCTGCTCCCACCAGCCGATATCGGCGATCGATTTGTCGGCGTCGGTGTAGGTGAGGTGCTCGAGTTCGTGATCGGGGACCGGGACGGCGAGCCGGTCGTGCGCCGAGTCCGGGGGCAGACCACGGGGGAGTGCCCACGAGCGCAGCACACCGTCGACCTCGAGGCGCAGGTCGAAATGATGACGCGGTTTGCGGTGCTCGTGTAGGACGAACGCCGGAGGGGAATCACTAGTCATTGAGAGCCGTTAATGTTGAACACGCAATCAAATCGGATCTGACGGAGGTCTCAATGACATCGGTGCACGACTGGAACACGAAGATCATCGAGGAGTTCCACGCGAACGAGGGTCGGGTAGCCGGCCCGTTCGAAGGTAAGCCCATCGTTGTACTCCACCACGTCGGTCGTAAGAGTGGCACCGAGTTCTTGGCGCCGACTGCCTACTTGCCCGACGCGGAAGACCCCAACACGATCTACGTCTTCGCATCCAAGGGTGGCTCTCCTGAGCACCCGCAGTGGTATCGCAATCTGACCGCCGCAGGCAAAGGGACCGTCGAGGTCGGCACAGAGACCTACCCAGTGACAGTCACGGAGCTCAAAGGCGCAGAACGCGACCGGATCTACGCCGAGCAGGTCAAGGTCATGCCAGGTTTCGGGGAGTACGAAGAGAAGACCGCAGGGATCCGCACGATCCCGGTGCTCGCCCTACGCCGCGCTTCCTGACCGGCCCTGCTACCAGCGACGCTGCGGACCGCCGTACCAGCCGTTGCCGCCGCGCCAGCTGGAAGCACCGTGCCAGTGGTGCCGGCGAAAGCGCATCCCGAACAGCAGCCGGCTCGCGATGATCGCCAGTGCGACGAGCGCGAAGATCGGCAGCAGGTTCAGGATCACGAAGATGACGGCGCCGATGAGGATCGCGGCGAATATGGGCACCGCGAGCCACTCGAGTCGCAGACCACGAGACGGACGCCGGGTGGCGCCCGTCTCGTCGCTGCGTCGGGGCAGATCTGCGAACAACACGTCGAGGTCTCTTCCGGTCCGCGCGTTTAGCGCAAGTTCCGTTCGCTCCGCGTGCTCGACCTGAGTAAGCCTGCCTTCAGCGAAATGGCTTGCCAGCGAGGAAATAGCGGCCTCGCGTTCGGCGTCCCCGATGCGCAGCGCGGCGCTCATGAGTCGGCCTTCGGCTCGTCCTCGGCGAGCAACCGGTACATCGCGCGGCGTGCATCGGTCAGGACCTTCTCAGCCTGCGCGACTTGGTCGTGCGTGCCGGCAGTTGCGACCTGGATGGTGGCCGCGATCAGCTGACCGACCAGGCTCTTGAGCCCGCCCGCTGCGTCGTCGGCCTCATCGGCCATGTCCTCCCATGGGGCCCGGCGGCCCGCAGATGCGCGCTCGACCTCGGCCCTCCCGGCGTCCGTCAGTGAGAACGTGCGCCTGCCGTCTTCCTCGGCGACCGTGACCAGACCCTCGTCCTGCAACTGCTGCAGGGTCGGGTAGACCGAGCCGGGGCTGGGGCGCCATACGCCGCCACTGCGCGATCCGAGCTCGGTGATGATCTGGTAGCCGTGCATCGGCTCCTCGGCCAACAGCGTCAAGACTGCAAGTCGGACGTCGCCGCGCCGCGGCCTTGGTCGGCCGCCGCCCGCGAACCACGGACCGGGAAACGGCGGGCCGCCGAAACCCCACGGACCGCGACCGCGGCCCCGGGGATGGTGGCCTGGGCCTGGCCAGCGATCGCCGCGCGGTGCATCGGCAGTCGTCCAGGGCTGTTCTTGTGTTGCACCATGGGCCGCGGCCGCGGCCGCTGCGGCCATCTGCGCGTGCATCCGGTGCCGGCGACCCTTGCCCTTGTGGGCCTCGGCGATCACTTCACCGGCGCGCTCGTGCAGGTGTTCTGCGGCCTTGCGGAAGTCGTCCTTTGTCCAGCCGTTCTTGCTCCAGTTGGCCCGGGAGCCGGACCAGTCGTCTGCTGTGCTTTCCATCATGAACCTCCTACGTTCGTACTTATGACTATCACGATATATCGCGAACGCATCTTGTCAAGAGGCGAGTACGGTATTGCGGATCGGTAACTGGTGAGTTACCGTAACCTCGCGGTTACCGACTCTCGATGGCCGGCGATCCCAAGGTCAGGTGGCGGATGGGTGCGGCGTCCACAGCGGGTGACCCGTTCGAGGCACTGGGCGATCCGAACCGGCGCGAGATCCTGCGGCTGCTCAGCAGCGGTGACAAGCCGGTGCAGGAGATCGCGGCCGCATTGCCGATCAGCAGGCCGGCCGTGTCACGGCATCTGCGCCTCTTGAAGGACGCCGGCCTCGTCGCCGAACACCCCCAAGGCACGAGGCGGATCTACCACTTGCAAGCCGAGGGCGTTCACGCCGTCCAGGCTTATCTCGAAGGCATTTGGGGTGACGCCGCGACCCGGTTTCGACTCCTTGCCGAGAACACCGACCGGACGCCGAAGCCATGAGCGACCCCCTGCGCATCAGTTTCGACGTCGCATGTTCGGTCGAGCACGCGTTCGCCGTGTGGACCTCCGGCATTGACGCGTGGTGGCCGCCCGACCACACGGTGACGGCAGACCCTGGCCTGGTCGTCGTCCTGCAAGGTCGTGTCGGGGGTCGAATCTTCGAGCGCACACCTGATGGCGCCGAGCACGACTGGGGCGAGGTGACCGCGTGGGATCCCCCGACATTGCTCGGCTACCAGTGCCACCTCGGGCAAGATCCGAACGACGCGACCGACGTGGATGTCCACTTCATCGCGCAAGGTGCTGGTTCAACACGCATCGAGGTCGAACACCGCGGCTGGCAGAGACTCGGCGTTCGCGGCGATGTCTTGCGCAGCCGCAACCGCCTCGGCTGGGACGCATTTCTCGCGCACTACATACCTGCAACTGCGATACCGGCGACAGTGGAAGGTAGTCAGTGATGGCGACTGGTTCGAAGGCTGATCCATGGGTGCTCAAGACGCCACCCGGCACCTCTGATTACACGATGTACAAGGACGAAGAGGCCGATCCGCCAGCGCTCGTGTGCCAGGTCGGATCGACGACGTTGAAGTACCAGCTGCGTGCGATCGACGACCTCGCTGCATGGCTACGCGAACAAGGCGCCTGGGTGCACCTCGGTGCAGCAGACGAGCAAAAACCTGCTCTAGAAGGCACTGTCGAGGCGTGGGGTCGCTCTGAGAGGAATCCGGTTGGAGGCTGGTACGGCTTGCGCAAGGGCTACCGCGGTCGCTTCGGCATGTATCTCCCGCCGCTTCTCGAGGCACTCGGCCTTGCCGAACTCACGCACGATCCGCGCAACAACAGGATGCGAGCAATCTGATGAACACCAGGACCATTCGCTACACCACACATGCAGAACATGCAGACGAGAACGCGCGACTCATCGCTGCCGTATTCGGAGCACTCGCGGACGTGAAGCCCGACGGCGTGCACTATGCCGCGTTCCGGTTAGACGATGGGGTCAGCTTCATGCACGTGGTGACGCTCGACGGCGAAACGAATCCGCTGAATGAGGTGCCAGCGTTCAAGGAATTCCAGGCAGACATCATGAATCGGGTAGTAGCACCGCCGGTTACGGTGACGACAACTGTCGTTGGCAACTACGAGTTACTGACCAGCTAGCTGCCGTCGGGGTAGCCTCCGCGGTGCAACACCATCGGGTAGTGCGGCAGCACGCTCGGCGTGCGCACGTCGGCTCGCCAGCCATCGGGATAAGGCGTGAGCCCGCCGAATAGGGGCGAGTCTTCGCTGCCATCGCCGACGATCGATTCGAGCGACGAACGAAGAGAGCGGACGGCGCCGGTGCCGAATCGGGTCGACTGCCAATGGTCTTCGACATCGACGACCAGGTTGCCCGTTACCTGCTGAGCAATGTGGCCCCGCGTTGTCAGTCGAACGCGCTGTCCGCGACCTGGGGGCGGCACCGGCTCGACCGTCACGCAGCCGTGTTTCTCGAGGAAGCCGACGGACATCGCGACCGCCTCCTTCGATACGCCGGTCAGTATCGGAAGATCGCGTACTCGCACTCCGTCTTTATCGAGAACCCGCAGGACGTTCGCGGTGATCGCCAGCGAGAGCCTCGAGCCCGCTTCGAAGTCGACGGCGAAGGCGAGCAACACGCGCGATAGCAAGGACGACAGCGGAAGGTTCGCCTCGCCGTCCGGGTTAGCGCTTTGGTCGTCGCGTGGCAGGAACGTGGCGGCGCCGAGGCGGCCGGAGCTGAACAGCCCGTAGCCGAGGATCGGCAGGCAGTCCGGCAGTTCGAGGTCGAGGCGGTCGACGATCGCGGAAAGCGCGGCCCGCAGGTCGCCTATTGCCTCGTCGCCGAACCGCTGCCGCCAGCGATCGTCGATGACGCCGAACAACGGTCCCCAGACCTCCTGCGCCTTGCGGCCGCCTTCGGTCGCCCGCACCATGGCATCAGGTCCTGGTCGCTTCCCGTCGCGATCGCCGGGGGCGGGGGTGATCGTGATGTAGCGCCACCGCTGCATGCCGGCAAGGTTGGTGCGGGTGCGAGCCAGCCGCTCCATCTCGCCGAGCTGAACGCCGTCCGGGCTGACGTACTTCATGCAGTTGCACCACATGACCAGCGACGCGAGCCATGGCTTTGGGCCCGACCCCGGCGTCGCGCCATGATCCGACGTGGTGTGCGGGAGCAGGTGCCCGGCCTCGTTGTCGAACTCGATCGTGTACGCGACCAGGGCCTGCGACAACAGCGTCGGCAACGGCACTTCAGCACCCACACATGCGACTCTAACCACGCTCGAAGATGATCACGTTAGGCAGCCGTAGCGATTTCGGAACGCTTCGTCCCTAGAGTCGTGGTCGTGACCTCGTGGACGGGCGAAGGCGGAACGAGCGCGCCGGCGCGGCCGGACATCACCGCCGGCCAAGCGCAGGGGCGCTTCCGGTGGGCGACACCGCGAACCGCCCTGGTCGTGGGCGTCCTGACGCTGCTCATGTTCGCGGCGAGCGTCCCGTTGGCCAAGATCGCCAAGACTCAGAACACCACCGTGCTCATGGTGCCGTTCGCCGTACTCGGATTCGTGCTGGCTCGTCGGCAGCCGCGGAACCCGATCGGCTGGATCATGCTCCTGCTCGGCCCGTTCTTCATCCTCAGCACCGATGCATCGTTCTACTCGTTGTTGGCCTATCACGTCCGCGGCCACGATCTGCCGTGGTCGCGACTTGCCGTTGTGCTCGCGCCGAGCTGGGTCCTGGTGCAGGTTGTGCTGCCACTGCCGATCCTGCTTTTCCCGGACGGCCAGATCGCGTCGCAGCGCTGGCGCTGGACGTTGTGGGCGTACCTGGCGATCGCCGTGCTTTGGGTCGGCACCCTTGGCGTACTCGGATCCGTTGCGTTGACGCAGCACCCAGTAGGAGTTGATTCGATCGGGCAGTCGAAGCATCTCGACGGCGCCGTCCACGGTGTTACCGCGGGCATCCAAGATGTGGTGCTTGTTACCTACGTCCTGCTGGTGATCTCGTGGGTAGTCCGCCTGCTCGCGGAGTACCGCGGTTCGACCGGCGACCTCCGGCAGCAGCTCAAGTGGCTGATGGTCGGCGGAGCCCTTTGTGTGGTGGGAATTCTCGCAGGTGCGTTGCTCAGCGGGCTGCTGTCTGGGCTGCTGTTCTTGGGCATCCTTGCGTTCCCGGTCTGTATCGGGATTGCGATTCTGAAGTACCGGCTCTATGACATCGACCGGTTGATCAGCCGCACGCTGTCGTACCTCATCGTTACCGGGCTGCTCATCGGCGTGTACGTGGGGCTGGTCACCCTGACCACTCGCGCCTTGCCGCTGTCGTCGCCTGTCGGCGTCGCGGCGTCGACTCTTGCGGTTGCTGCGTTGTTCAATCCGGTACGCCGCCGAGCGCAGCGGCTGGTCGACCGTCGTTTCAATCGGGCTCGTTATGACGCTGACGCCACGATCGCCGCATTCACTGCCGCGTTGCGCAGCGAAATCGATCTCGATCGCGTGCAAAGCGACCTCGTCGACGTCGTCTCCCGGTCTATGCAACCGGCGCACGTGTCGGTCTGGATCCGCTCGCACGCGTAGCGAAGCGACGCGGACGGCGGACGGTGGGCGATGATGGCAGCATGCGGGAAGTCATCACCAGGGACGACGTCATCAGGCTCGGGCAATTCCTGAAGCTGGCCGACGTCGTGGCGGCTGGATCGGACGCCAAGATGCTGCTCGCCGAAGGCACCGTGCGCGTCAACGGGGAGCCCGAGACGCGCCGCGGTCGGCAACTGGTGAAGGGCGACGTCGTCACCGTTGGGCAACAGCAGTTGCGCGTCGGCTAAAGCCCGTACCATCGCCCCTGTGGACAGCATCGCGTTCGTCAAGGGTCATGGCACCCGCAACGACTTCGTGTTGCTTCCCGACGCCGACGGAACGTTCGACCTGACCGCCGAGCTCGCGGTTGCCCTGTGCGACCGACGAGGCGGTATCGGAGCTGACGGGGTGCTCCGGGTCGTCAAAGCGACGGCCGATCCAGACGCAACAGCGATGGCCGACCAGGCGACCTGGTTCATGGACTACCGCAACGCCGACGGCAGTCTGTCGGAAACGTGCGGCAACGGGCTGCGAGTGTTCGCGCGCTACTTGGTCGACGCAGGCCTGTCAGACCCCGGCCAGTTCGCGATCGCCACCCGCGGCGGCGTCGTGAAGGTCTGGGCGGACGTCGACGGCGACGTGACGGTCGACATGGGTCCGCCCGCGATCTCGTCCGGCACAACCGCTGTGGTGGGCGGACAGGTATTCGAAGGCGTCGCGGTATCGATGGGCAATCCGCACCTGGTCTGTGTGACGGACACCGACGTCGCATCGCTCGATCTCACAACGATGCCGGACGTCGATGTGCTCGCGTTTCCTGAAGGCGTGAACGTCGAGTTCGTCAACATCGTCGGCGAACGGCACGCCGTCATGCGCGTTCACGAGCGCGGCTCGGGGGAGACGCAGTCGTGTGGCAGCGGCGCGTGCGCAGTCGTCGCCGCACTCGCGGCCCTCGACGGCACGACCACCGGTGAGTTCATCGTCGACGTGCCAGGCGGCCGACTCACAGTCGCGTTCGATGATGCCGGCCATCTGTTGTTGCGCGGCCCCGCGGTGCTGGTCGCCGATGGCAGCTTTCGCGTGCTAGCGGCGACGGCCGTCGAAGTTGTCAGTCCCACAACGCTTTCTT
>DATCFU010000269.1:0-4612 GCA_036509315.1 Acidothermaceae bacterium | reverse complement strand
TCGTCAGCGCTGTCCGCTTCATGAGTGTAAGTCTAGACCGTTAGACAGTTCAAGTCAACAGCACTAGACAGTTCTGTAGGTGTCAGAAGCCGCCAAGCCGAGGGACCACACGGCGGCGTCAGCAGCGCACTCAACTGCCGCGATGACGGTTCCTCTCAGTGTCGCGGTGTTCAGGTTCTAGGAATCCACCGTTTCCAGAGAGTGGGTCCGCTGGGGTTCGGTGGGCTGGGTGCGGGATAAAGGCCGTTCGTGCCGCCGGCCCAGACGAGGTCGGACGGCCCGAGAGGCTGGCTTCCCATGCCGCGCGCGAAATGTCCGGCGTACAGATCGAGGACATCGATGGCCCACTCTGCTGCGTCTGGACCAAGATCTCTGTGAAAGTCTGCACCAAGACGATCGATGATTCGTTGTCGCGCACCCTCATCCGCGTGCTGAAGGAAGTTTCGCCAGCCGCAGAGAAGTTCGAAGTCCGCCTTCTCCTGCTTCGAGATCCCGGCTGGCCTGAGCCTTCCTCTCGCCGCGGCCACCTGGCGCATGCCGTTCTCGAGTCCGGTAGGCCACGTCGGCGGTTGCGGAATACCGGCGACCTGCAGTTCCCAATGCCATGCGCTCTCAAGCGCAGCATGCGAGAGCACGATCGCCAAGATCGCACAGTCGTGCATGCGCTGCGCAGCATCGTGCACCCGATTGACTCGGAACCCTCGCGACTCATTCCTCGCCTGTACGGCGCGCCCATACAGAACCACGCTGACGTTGTACTCCAGCGGCGTGTGCGTCACATCGGGATGATCTCGCACTTTGAGGCAAGTGCTGCGCGAAGCCGGCGCAGCTGCTCGCGATCGGGTGCGTCCGCTATTGTCGCGTTGACGAGCGTCTCGATCTGCGGTTTACGTACTTCCGGTGTCGGGTTCGACGACGATCGCGGTCACTTCGTGGCAGTCTTCGCAAACCACTACGGGTCCGTAGTCGTCGTCGCCGAGTGAGTGGTGCGCGCGCGCCGCGCAGATGGTGTTGGGCCAGGCCCAACCCGCGACAGCCTCGGCGGCGTCAGGCTGCGGAGTGGCAACCACCCAGGCGCCTTCCTGCCAGATCCAGTAGCGACCCGCGACGTGACACCACGGCGCCGGGCTGGCGATCCGCCCGAGCGCTTCCACGGGCGAAGGCAGGTCGTTCAACCCCGGTGCGCTGCCGTTCGTCCGGAATCGCGCGTTCCAGGTCTGCCATCGCGTGAGGTCGTCATCGTCAACGCGACTAAGCAGATCCTCGGAACTGCCCATGAACTCGAACAGCGTGGATTCTTGGCCCCTGAGAAACCCGTCGAGCCAAAGTCGTGCTTCCGGCGACGCGTCAACAACGTCCGCGGCGTTGACCGTACGGCTCAGGCCTCCGCGTGCCCTGACGTGGAAGTGTCCACGGTGGGTGTGCGCGTTGCCCTCGATACGCCAACGGATGTCGGGGTCCGGTGTCCAGCCGGGCTTCAGTCGAACCCAGATTCGATCGTCGGGCCACGGGAGGCTCCACAGCTGATCACTCATACCCACATCGTGCCGCAACCAGATCCGTGAACAACGTCCTGTCATGCCGCTGTGACGCGCATCCGTGCCGAGTGCGCGCACTCGTAAGGCCTGACTCGCAGCGAACCCATCAGCGACTCCTTGACAGGTAACCACATGGTTACCTATTGTCTCGGGGTGTGAACGACGACAACGGCGTGTTCAAGGCGCTCGCCGATCCAACCCGTCGTTTGCTGCTGGACCTGCTCTTTGAACGCGAGGGCCGCACGTTGCGCGAACTCGAAGCCGAGGTGGACATGACCCGAATCGGAGTCATGAAGCACCTTCGGATCCTCGAAGACGCAGGGCTTGTCGTCACCCATCGTTCCGGCCGGGAGAAGCATCACTTCCTCAATCCCGTCCCGATCCATGTGATCCACAACCGTTGGATCGGCAAGTACGAGCGCCGAGTCTCGGCACTGGCCGATCTCAAAACCGAACTGGAGAAACCCACATGACTACCGAAACAGCGGAGACGACTGTGCAGGTCTACCGCACCTACATTCGGGCCAGCGCTGAAGCAATCTGGGAAGCCATCACAACGCCGGAGTGGACAGCGAAATACGGCTACGCGATGCTCGTGGACTACGAACTGAAGACCGGCGGCGCGTTTCGGGTGTACGCGAACGAAGGGATGAAGGCGATGGGCTGTCCCGACGTCATCAGCGACGGCGAAGTCATCGAAGCCGACCCGCCGCACAAGCTGATCCAGACCTGGCGAATGACCATGACACCGGAGATGGCGGCCGAAGCCTTCACCCAAGTCACCTTCGATATCGCGCCCGTGCGTGGCGGAGTCACCCGTCTGACCGTGACCCACGACGTCACCGGAGCGCCGATGTGGGCAGCGGTGCTACGGGGAGACCACGAGGCAGGCGGAGCCGGCGGCGGTTGGAACGAAATCCTCAGCGGACTCAAGACCCTCCTGGAGACCGGCAAGCAGATGCCCTTTCAAAGCGGGCCGGCGAACCCTTGATCGCACCCGCCGCTGATCGCCGGTCTCGCACGAGCATCGGGTGACAACGCCAGGGTCTCTCCGAAGACGTCCACTCTTGGCGCCGACGGTACGCCTTCGGGCGGAAGCTGTCATGCGCGTCCGTGGCCGGTGTGAGCCGTTCCGCGAAGGAGGGGCTTGGCCGTGAAACAACGCCAAGCCGAGGTACGGCTCACGGCTGAGCGCGCCGCTATCTCGCGGCGCATTACCTCCATGACCGCAGATCTGGCGGCCGTTGCGGCGGCGTCGGTGGGAAGCAATCTCGACGACGAGCATGACCCCGAGGGCGCAACCGTCGCGTTCGAACGCGAGCAACTCGCGGCGTTGCGAGCCCACGCACAAGTGCACCTGTCCGAAATGGACGAGGCGCTCGCCCGGCTCCACGACAACCGATATGGCCAGTGCGAGCTATGCGGCAAACCAATAGCCGACGCCCGACTGGCGGTGCTGCCTGCTACACGATGGTGCATCACATGCGCTGCACGAGCGGTTGGGTGACAAGTACGGCGCTACAACAACACCAGCGTCCTCAATTGCCGCGATGACGCTCGATGGTCGTGCCAGGCGGCCCACGTCAGAACCGCGTTCACGTGAACGCGGTTCTGCCGCGAGTCGCGCGGTCCAGTGGGATTTGTGATCCCTGCGCCGGGTAGCACGATGCCATGGATAAGACGGCGCTAGTGATCGTCATGATCGCGTTCGCGGGCCTTTGCCTTGGGAGCTATGGGCTGCTCCGCACCGTTGAACCATTCCGTGACCAGTGGCGGACAGGTCGGAGGGCTTTCACGCTTCCGGCGGCCGCCGTCTGCATGGTCGTCGCGGCAGTTATCACCGCAGCGAGTAGCTAAATCCACAACAGCGGAACGCACTGCTCTGCCGCGATGACGAGCGTGATGTCGGCCGAAAGGAGTGTGTGCGGAAGTCACCTGCCGGGCCGTACCGTGAAGGGATGAAACGACGTGCGGGCGACGAGGTGCTTGGCCAGGCGAAGCAGGTCGCGGGTGAACGGTGACGGCCCGGACACGATCGAGACCGGACCGGGCAGAGCGGCACTGCAACGATGGCAACTAGCCGGAATTGTTCTCGTCTTTATTGTGGGCGCGTTTGTCGGTGGGGTGCGGCTGGGTTACGTGACAGGAAATCATCGCGCCGAGGCTCGCGTCAGTACGAACAAACCAACCGAGGCGCCGGCGACATCGCCAGGGCCGACCACCGATGTCCAGCCCACAGCGGTAAGCGAGCCGGGAAACAAATGTTCCTCTCAGGTCGGACATGACCTGCAGCTGGGTGTCGAGATCGCCAACCGATCCTCAACCATGCTGACTCTTCATGGATTGCAACCAGTGCTCCCGCTTGGTGGACTGCGCGCGACGAGCGCCGCCGTGGGATCTTGCGGTCAGTTGTCAGTCCCCCCGAGCCCGGTCGACGGCGCCACCCTGCCCGCCGGTGCCACCCTTTGGCTAACGGTCACCGTCGCGGTCCTCCTCACCTGTCCCGGCGCGCTGCCCGTCCAGTTCGACCTCAGCTACACACAGAACGGCGCGCTCGCCACGGTTCACCTGACCGGCTTCTCCGACCTGGGGCAGGTCCCTTACACCGAATGCCCCACCGGCCCCTCCTAGGAGGATGGCCGAACGGAACCGCACCTAACCGATCGCGCCGACGAAGTTAGACCGGACGTGCTCCATCGGCGCTCGCGCGCGATCTCGCAACGCCACTCACCTGGCGACCTGTCGTCGGCCTTGTGCGTCCCAGAGAAGACGCACTCATTTGGCTCCCTTCTATGTCAACGAGGCGTCGCTCCCGCCTGTCGATGATGCGCCGGTCCTCGCCCTCGTCAAGCAGACTGCGCTTGACGACGGCTGCGGGCCGGCGTCGTTTCGGGGCGTCGGGAACGAGCCGAAGAACGGTCTGGCCGCAAGCTTTTCGCGCGGGTAACGTGATGGTTGGCGGGTCCGGGAAGTGACTTCTCCGAAGCGTCGATATCGGGGTTTGAGTCGACCGCGCTGGAGCTTGTAGTCGCCCCCGAGTGTCCTCCCGGACCTGCCTTACTCGGCCGGATCGC
>DATCFU010000268.1:0-12497 GCA_036509315.1 Acidothermaceae bacterium | reverse complement strand
TGACGTGCCACCAGGCACGTTCTTTCCAGAGTCGCCTCACCCGCACGGTCGCTGGGCCTGAGAGATTCCGGGGAGGTTGCTCCTTCGGCGCCTCACGCTGGCAGCGTGAGAACTCTCCCGCGAGGGGTCGTCGGCGGCTCCCACGTTAGCGCAGTGCCGGCCGACATGACGTCGGCCTAGCCGATGCGACGCGCTCGGCGACGCGCAAGTTCGTCTTCGGCCGACATCGCGTCCGCCAGCCCGGCGTCGTCACCTTCGGGCCGCTCGCTTGGCAGGACCGCGAGAGATCCTTCGACCTCGCGGACGACCCGGCCGACGGCGATGCCGAATACCCCCTGGCCCCCCTGGACGAGGTCGATGACTTCGTCGGCCGACGTGCACTCGTAGACGCTCGCGCCGTCGCTCATGAGGGTGATCTGCGCGAGGTCGTCGATGCCACGCTCGCGCAAGTGTTGGACGGCGGCCCTAATGTTCTGCAGCGATACGCCGGTGTCGAGCAGCCGCTTGACGACCTTCAAGACCAAGATGTCGCGGAACCCGTAGAGGCGTTGTGAGCCCGATCCTGCGGCTGCGCGGACCGTCGGTTCGACCAATCCGGTGCGCGCCCAGTAGTCGAGCTGCCGGTAGGTGATGCCAGCTGCGGCGCAGGCCACCGGCCCGCGGTAGCCAACGCCGTCGTCAGGAACCGGGAAGTCGTCGGTGAACAACGAACCCTGTCGACTGGAGTTACTCGGCTGCAGTGGTGTCAGCGGAGCGGTCGGGACGGACTGAGCCGTCGGAGCCGTCGACCCTGACATTGGGGGCTCACCGTTGCTCGCCACCTGGCGTCCTCCTCATGCCACTGCCGGAACGGCCTAATGCCACTACCGGAACGGCACCATGTCAGTGCCGGAAACTGTCACGCTATGGACGCGCCCCGCCCGAGTCAACGCGACGCGCGGAACCGCGGTCATCTGCTACGAACCCTCAACCCTCAACCTTTGGTCGAGGGTTAGATTTCGGCGCGAAAACGCCTGTGCTATCGCCATCAACCCTGGCTGGTGTCGAAATCTTCTGGCGAAATCGTGTCGAGAAACTCCCGGAACTTCTCAACTTCGTCCTCGGCTTCGTGCTCATCGGCAATCTCGATGCCAGCTTCCTCGAGCACTGCCTCCGACCCGAAGATCGACGCTCCGGTCCGCAGCGCCAAGGCGATTGCGTCACTGGGCCGGGCGCTGACCTCCCGACCGTCGTCGAAGACAAGTTCGGCGTAGAAGACGTTGTCGCGCATCTCGGTGATGCGGACGGCGCGCAGCTTCGCACCGAGCGCGGCAAGCACGTCGCGCATCAAGTCGTGGGTCAACGGGCGCGGGGGCACCACACCTTGTTGCGCAAAGGCGATCGCGGTCGCCTCAACGGCACCGATCCAGATCGGGAGGTAACGCTCACCCTCGACTTCGCGAAGCAGCACGATCGGCTGGTTGGTCGGCAGCTCGACCCGAACGCCCACCACATGCAGCTCGTTCACGGTGACCGCCCTGCCTCACGAGTTTGCGGCAGTTGCGCGCCGCCTCCGCCTCACGCTACACCGCGCGCTACCGACTTAGGCCGGGACGCAACCCGGCCTTGACCAGCGACGCGTGCAGGCGTACAGAGAGCGCCGCAAGTTCGCGGGCGACTTCCTCCGCACGTGCCTTCGCCTCCGGGTTGCGCTGACGCACCAGCGGCGTCACGACCTGTTCGACCAAGCCAACTTCACGATCGGCGGCCGCCTTGAACGAACGAAGGTGCCGCGGCTCGATGCCGAAGCGCGACATCTCGGCAACGGTGCGCGCCACGACCAAGGATGTTCCGTCGTAGTGGTTGCTGCCTGGTCGGGTTGCTACCAGACCATACTGCTCGAGTTGGCCAAGCGCGGCCTCATCAAGCTCGGCAGCTTCGAGGAGCTCCTTGCGCGACAACCGGACCTCCGCCGGATCGGTCCCAAACGCTTCGGGGCCGGGAAGCCCGTCGGTGGCGATCAGCGCCCTTGGCACGCGCGGGCCCGCGTTCGCGTGATCGGCCGGCTCGAGTCCGCGGTCGAGGGCATCGAGGTGGTCCTTGATCACCCGCAGCGGGAGGTAGTGATCGCGTTGTGCAGTCAGTACGTAACGCAGCCGGTGCACGTCGGCGTGGGAGAACTTCCGGTACCCCGCCGACGTCCGGTCAGGTTCGACCAACCCTTCGGACTCCAGGAACCGGATCTTCGAGATCGTGACGTCGGGAAAGTCTGCGCGGAGTTGGGTCAGTACTTCACCGATCGACAACGACGCGCGAGATGTGGATCGAGCACTCATGGCGGGCACCGTTACTATGCCGCGGGCTCGCCGGGCCGGCGCCCGGTCAAGAACACCAGCCGGAACTTGCCGATCTGCACTTCATCGCTGCCCTGCAACGCCGAGTCATCGATGCGCTCGCGGTTGACGTACGTTCCATTCAGGCTGCCGACGTCGCGTACGAAGAAGCCCTCTGCGGTCTTTCGGAACTCGGCATGGCGCCGCGAGACCGTCACGTCGTCGAGAAAGATGTCGCTTTCTGGATGGCGGCCCGCGGTAGTGACGTCGGCGTCGAGCAAGAACCTGCTGCCGGCATTCGGACCGCGGCGGACCACAAGAAGACCTGCGCCGGGCGGCAGCCCTTCAATAGCGGCCTGGTCGGCCAATCCTTCGTCGTCGGGCGACGGCTCGAGTACCTCAAGGCCGGAGATCGAGATTGTCGTCGTCGAGTCGGATTGACGCTCGGAACTCACCGGGTGTCCCGGCCGTGCGAGCGCGTTGCCACAACTCGCGCAAAACCGTGAGTCGTCGGGATTCTCGTGCCCGCAATTCGTGCAGAAGATCGTCGGCATCGGGTGCGGCCCTCCCCCTCGGGTTCGGCGTGCTCAGGTTCGACTACTCAAAGGCGACCGTCAGGTAGAGGTTGACGGTCAGGGCAACCTATGCGCGCTACGGGCGCCGGTCAACTTGTCTGACGCTAACTGGCGGTAACAAGTGCCCCGTAGGCCGCGCTATCGAGCAACCCATCGACGTCCGCTCGCTCGCTCGGGCGGATCTCGATCATCCAACCTTCACCATATGGGTCGGCGTTGACCAGTTCGGGCCGCGCGTCCAACGCTTCGTTTCGGGCTAGCACCTCGCCGGAGATCGGCGCATAAATGTCCGAGACGCTCTTGGTCGACTCGACCTCGCCAAGTGTCTGACCACTGACGACTTGGGTGCCCGGCGCGGGCAATGTCACGAAGACGATGTCGCCCAGAGCTTCCTGCGCGTGATCAGTGATACCGATTCGAACTCCGTCGGCGACGACCTTCACCCACTCGTGCTCGGCTGTGTAGTGCAGGTCTTCGGGTATCACGCGATCCTCCAGAAGGTGGGCGATCAGCCAGCCGATGAGACCGCCGGCGCCGGGCGAGCGTACTGAGGCGTCGCGACTTGGTGCAACGCAGTGACCTGGACAGCGTCATGCGTGATCACGGTGCCCCGTGCGCCCTTCGCGGTGAGCGTGTCGAGAACCCCGCCTGGGATTCCCATTGCCGTGCTCATCGTATGCGGGTCGCCGATCGCGACGATGTCGTAGGGCGGCGCGAGCAACACACCATCGATGACGATCCCGCTCCGGTCAGGTGCATCGACGAAGTAGCTACTGGCAACGAGACGCACGACATGACCGGAGGCGCCCGGCGCCGCCGTCGGCGTCGCGTCGGCGCTCGCGACACTGCCTGCCGCAGGTGTTGCGCCGGCGGCAGCCGCCGCGGCACTTCCGGTGATCTGGATCGCCTCAGCGCCCGCGTCGCGCAGTTCTTCCAACGCCTCGAGCAAATCGTCGGCCGCAACTTGGTGCTGCGGATCGGTGATCTGCAAGTCGATGCCCGGCCCGGTCGCTGCCGCCGTGCCGGCGAGGATCTCTAAGGTCGCGGCGCGTTGCTGCGCCTCTTCCAGGGCCGCCTGGGTCTGGTCCGTGCCGCCCGTCAGTTTGGCGAGTGAGGTCTGCTCGGCCGCGATCTGCGCGCGCAGCTGATCCGAGCGCGACGAGAGGCTGTCGAGGATGTCGACCAGATCGGACTGCCGGGCTGTGGTGAAGCCAAGGCCGGTAGCGCTGTGGACCTGCGTGACCAGAGCGAACCCGAGTAGTCCGCACAGGACAGCGCCGATGACCTGTGCCCGAGTAGCCCTGGGACGCCCGGCATCGATCAGCAGCCGCAAGCCGCTCTTGCGAGGCTGTTCCTGCGTCATGCGCGGAACAGATGGCGGCGGATGGCCGCCGCGTTGGAAAAGATCCGAATGCCGAGGACGACGACTACGGCCGTCGACAGCTGGCTGCCGACCCCGAGTTGGTCGCCTAGAAAGACGATCAGCGCCGCGACCAGGACGTTCGCGATGAACGACACGACGAAGACCTTGTCGTCGAAGATCCCGTCGAGGATCGCGCGGATCGCGCCGAATACCGCATCGAGCGCCGCCACGACCGCGATCGGCAGGTAGGGCTGCAAACCCACCGGCACGGTCGGATGCAAGATGACACCGAGGACGACGCCGACGGCGAGGGCGATGGCTGCGATCATGGCGATTCCAACGGCTTCGCGTAGTGGACGACCACGCTGGCCGCCGAGGGAAGCGTAAGGCGTTGATGGTCGTCGACCGTGAACCCCAGGCCGTAGAGCTGGTGATCGGTGACGAAGAGCTGCCCGGTTTCGCTGCTACTGAAGGTGGATCCGAGCGACGGCGGGCCAATCGCATCGATCGTGTAGGGCGGCGAGAGCGGTCGGAAGTCGACCAGGATCGCCCCGCCAGCCTCCCTGATCGCGGTCTGGGCCGTCAGTCGCTGGCCGTTGATGCTGACCGCCTGGGCGCCCGCAATGAACAGGCCGTTGACGGCAGCCCGTAGGTCGCTGTCGACGATCACGCCCGAGCCGTCGCTGCCGGCGGCGTGAGAGGCCGGCGCGTCATCGAGGATCACCCGGACGCCAGTACCGACGACAGGCACAGCACCGTCGACTGGCTCAAGCTGCTTGATCTGCGAGAGCAGGCCGGCGCCCCGATCTGTCAGCGACAGCGCAGAAGTGCGGGCGTTGCTCACCTGCGTGGAGAGCGTCGAAACCTGGCGCTCGAGCGCATTGGTGGCGGCGGTTTGCAAGGTCACTTGCGCCACTAGTTGCTTCCGGTCACGGTTGGCCGCCGCGTTTCCTCGATGGGTCGCAACCGCGGCAGTGGCGAACAATGCACCCGCGAGCGCGAGGGCCACCGCCGCGCCGATGGCGGTGCGACCTCGCAGCCCTAGCGGTCTGGCCGCGCCAGCGGTCGGTCGGACGACGGTTGGTACCGGTTGTGCGCCGCGGCGGGCGGCCGCATTCGCGTAGCCCTCGTCGATGGCGCCTGCCATCAGATCAACCAGGATGGACATCGATGCATCGGGTCGGCGCGCTCGCTCCCCCGGTGAGCTGCTGTTCAGGTGCCGGCCCCCTCGACGACACTGGCCCACTCCTCGAGCAACTCAGTAGCTGAGTCGGCGTCCGGGCCCTCTGCCCACAGGTGCGTCGCCGCCTCAGCCGGATCGGGCAGCACGAGCACCCAGCGACCGTCGTCTTCGACAACCCGAACACCGTCGGTCGTATCGAGCTCACGATCACCTGCAGCTTCGACGACGGAGCGCATGACCATGCCCTTCGCGGCCCAGGGAGTCGGTACGGAGCGGCGCAGCACATGCGCTTGCGGAATGCGAGCGTCGATCTGACTGAGCGTGAGCTTCGTGCGCGCTACCAGACCCGTAAGGCGCACGAACGCGGCGATGCCGTCGATCGCCGTATTGAACTCAGGAATGACGTAACCACCTCTGCCGTCGCCCGCGAAAATGGCGTCCTCGAAGCCAGCGGCTTTGGTCAGCTCGTCGGGAGAGGTCGGAGCCCAGCGCGTGGTCACGTGATGGAATCGCGCGACGTCTTCGGCGATGCGTGTCGTCGTTATCGGTATCGCGATGCTGCCCGAGTGCAGCTCTGCTGCAACTAGGTCCATCAAGACCAGCAGCGCACGATCGTCGTGGACGATGACGCCTCGCTCGTCGACGAGCGATATCCGCTCCCCCACAGGATCGAATCGGACGCCGAACGCGGCTCGCGACGATGCAACTAGCTCACCGAGACGTTCCAGCGCCCTCATGTGCTCAGCGACGGTCTCGGTCGGCGACGACTCGTCGAGCCGGTTGTTGACGGTCAACACGTCGATACCGATCCGGCCGAGCAATGTCGGCAGCACCAACGCGGCGGTGCCGCCTGCCGTGTCAATGACGACCTTCAGGCCCGCGTCAAGGACGCCCGTGGTGTCGACGCACCGCATGACCTCTTGGGAGTAGTCCTCGAGCGTGCGCGACGGGTTGGTCAGATCAGCGATTTCACCGGGGAACGCACGCCGGAATTCCTGGCGCGAGAACACCCGCTCGAGCTTGCGCCTGGCCCCCTGAGACAGATCGGCGCCGCGTTCGTCGAGAAAGCTGATGTCGACACTCTGGGCGTCGCCTGGCGTGGTCCGGATCATGATGCCGCCGGCCGAGTCGCTGTGCGCGATTTCGAACCGGCTCACCGGCGCGGGCGCGGCTTCGAGGTCGCGCACATTGATCGCGCTGGCGGTCAACGCGCTGATGACGGCTCGCTTCAACGCTCTGGCTGCTCGTGACACGTCGCGCGAGGTCGTGACGACGTCGCCCTTCTTCAGCGTCGTCGCATAAGCGGAAGCCAGCCGGACCGCGAGCTCTGGCGTGATCTCGACATTGACTAGCCCTGAGACTCCGCGTGGGCCGAAGAGATTGCGTTGACCCCGCGACTCCCAGATGACGCTGGTATTCACCAGAGCGCCGGCTTCGATGGTCTTGAACGGATAGACCTTCACACCGGCCGAGATGTAGGCCTCTTCCTCGACGACGCATTCGTCGCCGACGACGGCTCCCTCTTCGATCCGCGCGCCACGCATGATGTCGGTGTTCTTGCCGATGATGCAGCCACGCAGGTTCACCTGCGGTCCGATGAACACGTTGTCGTGCACTACTGCACGATGCAAGAATGCACCGCTCTTCACGACGACGTTACTGCCTAGAACCGTGTACTCGCGCAGCTCGGCGCCACCTTCGACCTTTGCGTAATCGCCGATGTACACCGGACCTTTCAGAATCGCTTCGGGATCGACCTCGGCGCCCTCGCACACCCAGACGCCGGGCATCATCTCGAAGCCCTCGATGTCGATATCGACCTGCCGGTTCAGTACGTCAGCCTGCACCTGGAGAAGGCTTTCCAGCGTGCCGACGTCCTCCCAATACGCGTCTGCCACATAGCCGAAGACCGGTGCACCGAGATCCAGCAACCTCGGAAAGACGTCCTGCGACCAATCGACGGATTCGCCGGCCGCGACGTAGTTGAAGATCTCCGGCTCCATGATGTAAATGCCAGTGTTCGCTGTGTCGGAGAACACCTGTCCCCACGTCGGCTTTTCGAGAAACCGTTCGATGCGGCCATCATCGGCGGTGTTCACGATGCCGAACTCGAGCGGGTTCGGTACTCGCTTCAGTGCAACGGTGACAAGCGCATTGTTGGCCTCATGGAACCGCGCCATCGCCGTCAGGTCGATGTCGGTGAGCGCGTCGCCGGAGATAACGACGAACCGACTGTCACGCAGCGCCGCCTCCGCGTTCTTCACGCTGCCCGCGGTACCAAGAGGCTTCTCCTCAGTGGCGTACTGGAGATTCATGCCCAGCTCATCGCCGTCCCCGAAGTAGTTTCGGATCAACGAGGCGAGGAACTGCACGGTGACGACCGTGTCGGTGAACCCATGCCTGCGCAACAGCCGCAGCACATGCTCCATGATCGGGCGGTTCACGACGGGCAGCAGCGGCTTCGGTTGGTTGGCGGTCATGGGTCGCAGGCGAGTGCCTTCGCCACCCGCCATCACCACGGCCTTCATGCCGGCACCTGGCGGAGAACCCGGGTGCGCGCCGGTAGTCATACGGCTGCCCCTTCGACGTGATCAAGGCCACCAGGCACCGACGGTGGCACGCCGAATCGCTCGGCGCGCACGAGTTGCCGGACCTGCAGCGCGTACAGACCACCGGCCCACCAGTAGAGCGCGGTGCCCCAAATGGCAAAGGCCCAGCCAATGATCCTTGCCACGTGATTGACGGTCTCGTGTCCATCGCCAAGAAGCAACAGCGGCAGCGCGTACAACAGGTTGAATGTCGCCGCTTTGCCGAGATAGTGAACAGGCAGGGGCCCGTACCCATGTCTCTTCAAGACAGGCAAGAATCCGGCGAGGACGATGTCGCGGGCGATCAGCACCGCGGCCAGCCACCACGGCATGATGTGGCGCAGTGACAGTGCTAGCACCGTCGCGAAGATGTAGAGGCGATCAGCAGCAGGATCGAGAAGCTGGCCAAGGCGGCTCGTCTGGTGCAGGAGCCGCGCGAGCTTACCGTCGAGCCAGTCCGTGAAGCTGCTGATGCCGAGGACGACGATGGCCCAACCGTCAGCCTTTGGACCTAGCGCCAGCCACAAGAACAGTGGGACGCCGAGAAGTCGCAGGAAGCTGAGCGCATTGGGAACGGTCAGAACACGATCCGACGCCGCTTGATCGACTGTCACGCGGTGCTCACCCGATGCTCACCGACGTCCTCCCGCGGCCCGCCGTCCGTTCTGCTCGAGATCAGCTTAGGCGGGCGACGGTACTGCGTAGGGACGCCTCGCTAGCCAACCCTGCGGCGGCGCAATGAGTCGACCCGGGCGTCGGCGCAGCTTCGGACTTTGAGGAGCTCGGCCAAAATGGTCGCGGACGCGCCGGCTTCTTGAGCTTCGAGGAGCTCGGAACCCGCACGTACGGAATCGCGCAATGCCTGACTGTTCTGGGCCGCATCAATCATGTTGATCGCTCCCCGCCTGTTCTCGGACCGTAGTCCGGTCGAGGTAGTGGAGATTGACATAATCCGCACCTACCGCTGTGGGACTACTTCCCTCAGGCCCTTCGGCCAAACCCCGCGGCAGAGCAGGCGCCGCGTGTTAGCCCGCCGGAGAGGGCGAAGGTGACCCCATGAACGGAGCACATCCAGCGACCAATTCGGCCAGCGTGAGTTTGGCGTCAGTCGGATCCAACGCACCCGGAGCGACCACACCGGGGAAGTTCTTTGTGATGTTCGCAAGGTCGGCGGTCCAGCGAGCGCCTAGCGGTTCGAGCTGGACGCAGTCGGCCGTGAATCTGGGCACATCCTGGTTGTCGGCGTCGGCAAAGGCCGTGTCCTCGATGGCGGCGAGGGACGCGGTGTCTGACGAGAGCTGCTCGAGGGCCGGCAGGTCGTTCGTCTTCTTGGCCAACTCGTCGGAGAACGCGCTGAAGCCCACCGAGGTGAACTCCGGCTTGAAGTTCACGTCCGTGCCGGGCGGCTTCGCCTTCTGAGACGAGCCACAGGCGCTCGCGGCGAACGCGGCGCACAGCGTCAGCAGCGCGAACCTCTTCTTCATAGCTCTCCCTGTTCGTGCGCACCGACCGGCCGCGCGGTACGTGCGTCCCCGTTGCTATCGGGCGGGATAGGGGTACGCCTTTACGGTTCAGAGCCAATGTTCGCGAAGAGGTTCATCGGGTTAGCCCATTTGGCGCAGCCAAGCCGCCTCAGATCGGCCCAATCGTCGGTCTTCCAACGGCTCAACGATGGTTGCGCCATCTCGCGGACAGTTTCCCTCCGTCGGCGTAGCGGGCGATCAAGCCGCCCACTACTCGTGATGCCGACCGACGGCCCGCTGACCTGCGGTTTCGTGGTCGGGATGACAGGATTTGAACCTGCGACCCCTTGACCCCCAGAACGATGAGGGTCATCCGGTTTCGTGGGACGTCGTCGGCCCTAAGCGTGCGCAGTCGGGTCCGCACTCCCCCGTCGTCGGGTCTCATAGGGTGCTGCGGGTCGACTTCGGCTCGTGTTGCGTGACAAACCGCGTGACACGTCGTGGCGGTCAACCCTCCAGCTGCGGATCGTCGCTCTGCGGCTCATCGAGACCGAGCACCGTCGCTTCGATGATCGATATGACGTCGGGCGGCATCCGAAGCTGTCGCGCGACATCGAAGTACGCCTCGACGGCCCCCAGGTTGCGGCCGGTTGCGTACCCGACCGCGTGGGCCTGGTCGACGCTTTCGTGGCGCGGGCGCCCGTTGTGGAGTCTGTAGAGCTCGGCGGCCTCGTCGACACGCCCCAGCAGCCATGCGGTGAACTTCGGGTCGACCATGTTGAACATTCTGACGCGTGCGCGACGAGGGACGGCACGGTCTCGGCCGGAAGTCTCGCGGCTCAGGCACGTCCGTCAAGATCGTCAAGCAGAGACGCGACGAGTTCCTTGGTCGCCGCAAACCGCTCGGCGGTCGGGATCTCACCATGGGGCAGCATCAGTTCATGGGGGCCTGCGTACCGGATAGCAAATCGGCTATCTGAGGCAGCCTCGGCCTCAATCTCGAGGAGGCCTTTGCGTGACCAGGCCGTCACGGTCCCTGTATCGCCCGTCTTCAGTTCCTGACCGAATTTGGCTTGAATCACGCGAGACGAACACACGACGACGATCTCCACGTCGATGCCGCCCTTATTCGGTCTGTCGACGTCGACAAACACCACGGCCTCGCCGCCCGTGAAAAACGCGATACGACCGACGATGTCATCCGGCGGCGTCCATCCCCCGCCGTTGGCCGCCTCGAGTAGGTCGTGCAGTTCGACTTGCGACGCCATCGTGAGTCCCCCAATCCGGCCCGTAACCGGGCCACGCACCGAACGGTAGCGCCCACGTTGCCGCTCGGTCGACGCGCCGGTTGTGGTCGTAATCGGGGCGTGGCTGTGGTCGACCCCGGGTAGCATTGAGGTGTAGGGATGGGGCCGACGGACAAGGCTTCCGGCTAGTTCCGGTGGCGGGCCTAAAGAGCCCGGTGGGATGCGCGTGGTCGAGCCCCCGCCCTGCCCTAGAGGAGCACCCATGGCCGAGACTGCGACCGTCATCTGGCAGCGCGACAACCTCACCGTCACCGTCGACCGCAACGAGGACGGCGGGCTGACGATCTTCGGTCACGACCTCGCCGGCTGGGGACCTGGCAGTTCGGACTACGAATACGCCGTGACAGTCGACGCCGGCGACATTCCGGTGATCCTCGCGGCTCTCGGCGGCCGACCCGGTGACGATGTCGTCCCCTTGCTCGTGGCGAACGCCGAGACGATCGTGGCGACGGTCGGTGAGACAGCTTGGCTCAAGTCGCTCGGCATCGAGCCGCAGGTCTGGAACCACGTCGACTTCACCTAGCGAGGTTGGAGGGGGCGCGAGCCCAGGCGAGCGGCGCGCCTAGCACCTGGGCGGCTGCACGCAGCCTGAGAATCGACTTATGAACCTGGCGTCTGCAAGTCCGTCTCCTGTGCCTGCGTCGCTGACTGGGGGTCCACACCAGGGCGGTGCGGGCTGGGCGCCCGCGAACACGATCGCCGTCGTTGCGGTCGGCGTCGCGCTGCTCAGTCCTCTTATTGCCTATTGGGTGCAACGCATGCAGTGGCGGCGCGATCGGCGCGCCGACACCTATGGATCGGTTGTTGCGTTGCACGACGCGCGCCGAAGGTGGCGAAATGCGGCGGCGCACCTGATGGACGATCACCCCGACACGGGCTCGGTGTCAGCGCTTCTGGAGCTGTTCGGAACAAATGAAACACGGGCATTGGGTTCCGAAGCTTCGAAGCAACACATCGCGGCTGTCGTGGTGCTACTGGGCCGACGTCAAGAGGTGGAGGCGAAGCAGCGACCCCTTTCGATGACGCCCGAGCAAATCAGGGACCAGATGCAGACCGCGGACGAGGCCGAAAAAGTATTCCTGGCGCGCGTGATACGCGAGCTTCGCCTTACTCCACCCGACTAGCTGATGCGGCTGACCTCATTGCCACCGTGCACGCATGCGCGCCGATATCACCCTGCGCAGTGCGTGCCAGTCCTCGAGGCTGATGGGCACTAGCGGGTCGTCCCAGCCGGCTTGCGGATCGCGAAACTGCTCGCACGCGAGGCAGTACCAGTGGACGACGTCGCCACCGCCGTACCGGCGGACCTGATCGTCGTCAGGCGCACCGCAGAACGGGCAGGGCGGGATGGTCCCGCCGTGAATCCAAACGGTCGGCATGACGCGTCTCCGCAATCCCGACCCGTCGATCAGGATCCCTTGTCAACGGGGCGACACGCCAGCACCTACGTCAGTGTTGATTGTGCGAATGCGGATCGTGGGTCTCGCGGGGGGCAGGCTCATCCCTGCGGATGCTGCTCGAAGGGGGTTGAGGCAGGGGACGCGCGTTCACGCGCGACCCGGCCGTGTTCGAGTTGACCGCCACTCTGTTTTGGCCACTCTCAGTCAGTCTCTGAGCGCTCATCGGTCCGATCCTCCTGTCCTAACCATTCCTGTTGAGAGATACCCGCTTCGGCGAGGATCCGCTTTAGGAGGCCCTCGCCGATA
>DATCFU010000267.1:0-18597 GCA_036509315.1 Acidothermaceae bacterium | reverse complement strand
GGCGGGGTATGATCCTCCCAATGTCGAAGCTCCTGCTCCTTAGCTGCCGCGGCGAGACCCTCTAAGAGGCCGGTCTCCTCGTCGCGGGATTGCTGCGTGCCGGCCGTATTCCGCCACCCGCCATACGAGGAGCAGCAATGAGCAGCAATCGCGATTCTTCCGGGCGCATCATCGCGCAGCGCCCGAGCCAGATGCCGATCCACAAGTACAAGCCATGGACGCCGGTCGACCTGCCCGACCGCACGTGGCCGTCGCGGGTGATCACGAAGGCGCCCCGGTGGCTGTCGACCGACCTTCGCGACGGCAACCAGGCGCTGATCGATCCGATGAGCCCGGGCCGCAAGCTGTCGATGTTCCAGCTTCTGGTGCGCATGGGCTACAAGGAAATCGAGGTCGGATTCCCCTCGGCGTCCCAGACAGATTTTGACTTCGTGCGCAGCATCATCGAGAACGGCGAAGTGCCGTCCGACGTCACGATCTCGGTTCTGACGCAGGCCCGCGAAGATCTCATCGAACGCACCGTCGAGAGTTTGGTCGGCGCTCCGAACGCGACCGTGCACCTGTACAACGCGACCGCTCCGCTGTTTCGGCGGGTGG
The DNA here is from genome assembly GCA_036509315.1 of Acidothermaceae bacterium. Classification (GTDB taxonomy): domain Bacteria; phylum Actinomycetota; class Actinomycetes; order Acidothermales; family Acidothermaceae; genus PALSA-607. The sequence continues at coordinate 18,000 of DATCFU010000267.1, read as the reverse complement.
TGTTCCGCAACAGCCGTGCCGAAACCGTGGCGCTCGCTGCCGACGGCACTCGCCATGTGATGAAGCACGCCGAGCGGCTGCTGGGTTCGACCGAGGTGTTCGGCTACGAGTACTCGCCGGAGATTTTCATCGACACCGAACTCGACTTCGCCGTCGAGGTGTGCGAGGCCGTGATGGACGTCTGGCAACCGGGGCCGGGGCGAGAGATCATCCTGAACCTCCCCGCCACCATCGAGCGCTCGACGCCGAACGTCTACGCCGACCAGATCGAGTGGATGGGCCGGCACCTGTCGCGGCGCGAGTTCATCTGCCTGTCGCTGCATCCGCACAATGACCGGGGCTGCGCTGTCGCCGCGACGGAGCTCGGCGTGATGGCCGGCGCCGACCGCGTCGAGGGCTGCCTGTTCGGGCACGGCGAGCGCACCGGCAACGTCGACCTCGTCACGCTCGGCTTGAACCTGTTCAGTCAAGGCATCGACCCGCAGATCGATTTCTCGCAGATCGACGAGATCCGGCGCACGGTCGAGTACTGCACGCAGCTGCCCGTGCATTTTCGGCACCCGTATGCCGGCGACCTCGTCTACACCGCCTTCTCCGGTTCGCACCAGGACGCCATCAAGAAGGGCTTCGAGGCGCTGGCCGCCGACGCTGCTGCTGCCGGCAAGACCGTCGACGAGATCGACTGGGCGGTCCCGTACCTGCCGATCGACCCGAAGGACGTCGGCCGCACGTACGAAGCGGTGATCCGGGTGAACAGCCAGTCCGGCAAGGGCGGCATCGCCTACGTGATGAAGGCGGAGCACTCCCTTGAACTGCCGCGCCGGCTGCAGATCGAGTTCTCCCGGGTGATTCAGGCGCGCACCGACGCGTCGGGCGGGGAAGTCTCGCCGTCGGAGATGTGGAAGATCTTCGAGGCCGAGTACCTGTCGCCGTCCTCGCCGCTCACGTTGCTGGCGCACCACACATCTGCGGCCGTCGATCAGAAGGACGCGCTCTCGGTCGAGGTCCGGTATCAGGGTGAGACGCGGATGCTCGAGGGCACCGGCAACGGGCCGATCGCGGCGTTCCTCGACGCACTGACCACGATCGGCGTCGACGTGCGGGTGCTCGACTACACCGAGCACGCGATCTCGGCCGGTGGCGACGCGCGCGCGGCTGCCTACCTCGAGTGCGTGGTCGATGACGAGGTCCTCTGGGGCGTGGGCGTCGACCCGAACATCGTGACGGCGTCGCTTCGCGCGGTGGTGAGCGCGGTCAACCGCGCCGCTGAGGCCGCCGAGGCCGCAGGGTCCGCCCACTAACCCCAACCCCTCGCCGTCCCGCCCGGTTGTCGCTCGGGTGGGACGCGCGGCGGGGACGGCGAATGGCGGCGGGTTCAGGGACAATGACGCGGTGACCCTCTACAGGGACGACGGGATCGTGCTGCGCGTCCAGAAGCTCGGCGAGGCCGACCGCATCGTCACCGTGCTCACGCGCCGGACCGGCCGAGTGCGCGCCGTTGCGAAGGGTGTTCGGCGGACGAAGTCCAAGTTCGGCGGCCGCCTTGAGCCGTTTTCCCACGTCGATGCGCAGTTCTACGTTGGCCGCTCGCTCGACATCGTGACCCAGGTCGAGACGTACACGGCCTTCGGCGACCGGTTGGCCGGCGACTACCCGCGCTACACGGCGGGGACGGCGATGCTCGAGACCGCCGAGCGGCTGACCGCCGAGGAGCGCGAGCCGGCGCTTCGGCTCTACCTCTTGCTGGTCGGCGGCCTGCGGGCGCTCACCGAAGAGACGCACGACGCGCGTCTTGTGCTCGACGCTTTCGCACTGCGCGCGCTTGCCGTCTCGGGCTACGCGCCGGCGTTGGGCGACTGCGCACGTTGTGGCGTCGAGGGCCCGCATCGGTGGTTCTCCGTGCAGGGCGGCGGCACGGTGTGCGCCGACTGCCGTCCGTCTGGCTCGGCCACCCCGTCGTCCGAGGCACTGTTGCTTCTCGAAGCTTTGCTGGACGGCGATTGGCTGGCCGCCGATGCCAGCGAATCGCGGCACCAACGCGAGGCGAGCGGCCTGACGGCGGCGTATCTGCAGTGGCATCTCGAGCACAGCATTCGCTCGCTGCGACTGGTCGAGCACGCCTGATGGCTGCGCGGCGCTCGGTCAGTCTTCCAGCACCTCATCCGTCGGGCGCGCGGCCTCCGCTGCTGCCGTCCGAGCTGGTGCCCAAGCACGTGGCCATCGTGATGGACGGCAATGGCCGATGGGCCAGGTCCCGCGGCTTGCCCCGGACAGCCGGCCACGAACGCGGCGAAGCGGCATTGCTCGACGTCGTGGAGGGCGCGATCGAGGTCGGCGTCGGCTGGATCTCGGCCTACGCGTTTTCCACTGAGAACTGGAAGCGCTCGCCCGACGAAGTGAAGTTTCTGATGGGGTTCAACCGCGACGTGATTCGCCGCCGTCGCGACTACATGCACTCGCTCGGGGTGCGCGTTCGCTGGGCGGGTCGCCGCCCGCGCTTGTGGGCGAGTGTCATTCGCGAGCTCGAGATCGCCGAGGACATGACCCGCGACAACGACGTGCTCACCCTGACCATGTGCGTCAACTACGGCGGTCGCGCGGAGATCGCGGATGCCGCGCGTGCATTGGCTGTCGACGTTGCAGCCGGCAAGGTCGATCCGAAACGGGTCGATGAGAAGGTCTTCGCGCGCTACCTCGACGAGCCTTCAATGCCGGACGTCGACTTGTTCCTCCGTTCGTCAGGCGAGCAGCGAACGTCGAACTTCCTGCCATGGCAATCGGCGTATGCCGAGATGGTTTTTCTCGACACGCTGTGGCCCGATTTCGACCGGCGCGATCTGTGGCGGGCGATCGAGATCTACGCCAGTCGTGATCGGCGGTACGGGACCGCACGACCGAACCTCTCGGCGTCCGGCGGAGATTGATACGCTGGCCGCTCACCGACCGCCAGCCGGATGGACATTTCATGGCCAGCTCCACCAAGAAGTCCGACGACCGACTCGACGCCATCGTCAACCTGAGCAAGCGCCGCGGGTTGGTCTTCCCCAGTAGCGAGATCTACGGCGGCCTGCGGGCTGCGTGGGACTACGGACCGCTTGGCGTCGAGCTCAAGAACAACGTGAAGCGCCAGTGGTGGAGGTCGATGGTCCACGAGCGTGACGACATCGTCGGGCTCGACTCGTCGGTCATTCTCAATCCGATCGTGTGGGAAACCAGCGGTCACATCACCGCGTTCGTCGACCCGCTGACCGAGTGCCAGTCGTGTCACAAGCGCTTTCGCGCGGACCATCTCGAAGAGGCCTACACCGAGAAGCACGGTCGGCCGCCGGCGCATGGGTTGGCCGACATCAACTGCCCGAACTGCGGAACCAAGGGCGCGTTCACCGAGCCGAAGATGTTCAACGGGCTGCTGAAGACCTACCTCGGCCCGGTCGAGGACGAGTCCGGCTTGGCGTACCTGCGGCCGGAGACCGCGCAGGGCATTTTCATCAACTACCTCAACGTGCAGCAGTCGTCGCGCAAGAAGCCGCCTTTCGGAATTGCCCAACAGGGTAAAAGCTTCCGCAACGAGATCACGCCCGGAAACTTCATCTTCCGCACCCGCGAGTTCGAGCAGATGGAGATGGAGTTTTTCGTCAAGCCTGGCACCGACGAGGAGTGGCATCAGTACTGGATCGATACGCGGTTGGCCTGGTACGTGGGGTTGGGCCTGCGTCCGGACATGATGCGGCTGTTCGAGCACCCGAAGGAGAAGTTGTCGCACTACTCGAAGCGCACGGTTGACATCGAATATCGGTTCGGGTTCCAGGGATCTGAGTGGGGCGAGCTCGAAGGAATCGCGAACCGGACCGACTACGACCTCACGGTGCACTCGAAAGCGTCGGGCGTCGACTTGTCGTACTTCGATCAAGAGACCAACGATCGCTGGACGCCATACGTGATCGAGCCGGCAGCCGGTGTCGACCGGTGCGTGTTGACGTTCTTGATCGACGCCTACACCGAGGACGAAGCGCCGAACGCCAAGGGCGAGTTGGAGAAGCGCACAGTGCTGCGGCTCGACCCACGGCTCGCGCCGGTCAAAGTCGCGGTGTTGCCGTTGTCGCGCAACGCCGACCTGTCGCCGAAGGCGCGCGACCTGTCTGTGGAGTTGCGTCGACGGTGGAACGTCGACTTCGACGACGCATCAGCAATCGGACGCCGCTACCGCCGCCAGGACGAAATCGGAACGCCGTACTGCGTGACGGTCGACTTCGAGACGCTGGAAGACCAGGCGGTCACGATCCGAGAGCGCGACACGATGAAGCAAGAGCGAGTCGGGCTCGACGCAGTCGTCAGCTACCTGTCGGAGCGCCTCACCGACCTGTAGGTAGCGGCCGGAGCGGGTCAGCCCGGTGCGGCGCCCGCCACCCGCCGTCCAGCACGACAGCGTGGACGTTTACCTTCCTCTAGGGGCAGTAAACGTCCACGATTTCAGGCTGCCGGCTTCTCATAGGCGCCCACCCGCTGAGCAAACAACACCTGGCCACTAGTTCCGTCCGCGGGCATCAACTGGTCCTGACGACTCCATCGCCTCGTCGCGACCGGCTTCAAGTTCCGCAAGCAAGCCCTGTCGCACGAAAGCCAGTAATCTAGTCCGAGGAAGAAATCTTGGACGGCGAATTAACACGGAGTCATGCGTTCATCTGTTCGCGGATCGCATTCGCGTGCGCCACGCCCGGGATGCTCATAACCGGGCGACCATCGGCTTCCCACTCTGCTCGGTAGTCGGCGAAAGAGATCGGCTCGCAGGTCCCAGGGTTGTCGTCGTTGCCGAACTCGAAGCCGCACAACGGGCACACCTCGTACGACGGCTTACCCAGCCAATCTTCGTAAGGTGGAATGATCGGCAAGTCATCTGGCGGTGGCCACGTCTCGTACGGCTTCACTTCGAGCCCGACGAACTCGCATACGGGGCACTCATACATGTCGCCGTGTCCTTTGCCCAGTCAGAACCGTAACCAAATCGAACGATCCATCGTCTGTTGGCGAGATCCGGAGGCCCAGTCTAAAGCTCCCAGAGCCGTCTGCCTTCTCGAACGTCCCCATAATGTCTTGAAGTCCGCTCTCGAGCGTCTTGGTCACAGGCATACTCGCAAGCTCCCTCAGATGGGTTAGCCACTTGGCGACGCTGCCCGCTGGATCGATGCGCGATAGCGCGAACGGACCGCCGTCAAGAAAGTGTTTGTCCACGTGGATCGCAGTCATTCCCCACCTAGGGTCGACTTCGTGTGGTGTGCAATTGATTACCCGCAGCTCGCCGGTTGCGTCGAGCGGGTGCCCGAGGGTGGTTAAGGCGCGAAGCTTCGCGGCGTCGCCGTTGCTGGCGTGGACGACTGTCGTTGGCTTTAGAAGGCGACCCTCGCGGATTAGTGGGGCGGCTTTGGTGACCAGCTTGCCTAGTCCGGCGGGTGCGAAACTCAGGGCGTCGACGCCGACCGAGGTCCACGAACCCTTGCCGGTTGCCGCCAACGCAGTGTCGGCCATTCCTGCTGCGACCGCGCTGACGAGCGAGACCGTTTCAAGTGCCGCTGCCGCTGCTTCCAATGGTGGAAACGCGACGCCTGCGACAGCGAGAATCAGCGCAGCAGCGCCTGCTAGCGCCGAAACAATCGTCCCGATCTTCGAGACTTCGCGCAGGGTCGCAGTCCAGTGTGTCGACGCCCAATGACCGACGGAATGCGTGACGTAGTGGAACCACGACTGGTTGTGGATTCCGGCGTGTGATGCCTGTTGCAACGCGGCGGCCGCTATCCGTGCGGCAGACCGTTGTTGCTCATGCGCCTCGTCGTTCGATGCGACTGCCCGCTTCAGATGCGACCGGGCCTCATCGATCGAGGCCTCATAGCGCGGCGCAGTTGCGGGTGCGGGCAATACGCCAGCCGCGTGAGCGGACGCCGACGCGGCCGCATCGCGAGCAACTGCTGCCGCGTGCGCGGCAACTGCGGATGCGAGCTCAGCATCCGCGCGAGCAGCTGCAGCGATTGCAGAAGTCGATTGATCCTGCGCGTCGGCTAGCGTGCGTGCGTAAGATCCGAGCGCATTTCCTGCTGCCGCGTACGACACGTTGGCCTTGTCGAGAGTTGGCGGCAATGACGCGGTGCGGACGTGAGCGGATACAGCTGCTGCGCCTGTCCACGAGTCATCACCGGCCGCAAGTGCGCGCAGTCGACCGGCGATGTTCCCAACCTCTAGCGCGATCGACTCGAGCGTGCGACCCGCAGCTGAAACAGCCATTGGATCCCCGACAACAGGGTCGAGAACGTCAACAGGCACAGCGTGAAGCTAGCCGTTTCCGCAGAACCACGGCCGCCGTGTAGGCGCGACCTGTGGACAACTCATCTGACATGCAAGACAAGGCTGTCAGCCATCGTGTCGAAGAGTTCTGTTATCAGTTCTGTGTACGGCGGGCAGGGGCAGGTGAAGGTCAGGACCACGTCCGCAATCCCGCCGATCAGCGGCACGATGTACTGCAGGATCATGCCGTCGTCCTTGATGTGCAGTCGGACCGCGGGCCCGACAAGCGGCAGCGTGACAACGCCGGCACTAGCACCGGCCCACCAGGGGTCCGACCTGATGATGGCCACGAGATCTGCACATCGCTTGTCGACAGGGAGGCTGAGCGTGCCAGGTAGGGGCGCCGTCGCTGACTCGCAGACCTGCATCAAGACGGTCGCGACCAGTGCGCCGCGGACTGCGTCGTCCTCGATGATCAGTGACGCACAGTAGAAGGCACGAGCTTCGTCGGCGCGTCTGCAGATGTGATCAAGCAGAGCAATGAGCGGGACGGTGTCTGGCGCCAGGCCTCGCGAGCGCGTCACTGCACGACGAACGGCACGGCGAATCGACTTATGCCGGGTATCCGGGTCGAGATCTAGCTCGGTCCAATCGCTCGGCGTGACGATGCTCGCGCTTACCTGCGAGTACGAGGGCGGCAAGCGCAGGGCGAGGTCGCCGACCTCCGGAGCCAGCGCCTGCGGCGGGGGACGCGAACGTGAGCCCAGCCCGTCGTCGTCCGGGCTCGCTGTCATTGCATCGCTGCCGCGAGATCGCCATCGGTCTCGCCGTAGACAGCAGCCGCCTGCGTGAGCAGGTCGGACAGCTGCCCGACGTCCGCGCAGATCTGGGCTCGACCGTCGTGCCAGCCGGTGACGAAATGGTGCAACGCGCCCGCGACGACGTCGGAACCGAGCGCCGCCCCGACGTCCAGGCCGAGGTCGGCGGTAAGCGAAAGCTCGTCGCGGACCCGCCCTACGGCGGCAGCCAGCACAGCCAGTGAAGCGGGCGTGACCGCAAAACCCCGCGCAGCGTCCGGCACGCAATCCCCCTAGAAGTCACCGGCGAGGCTAGCCACCAACGCCTGGCGGGGGGGCGTGAACCGGCAGCCTGTGGACAACCAGGCGCTCGGTAGGATCGGAACCGCCGGTCACACGAAAATCAGCCGCGAGGAGCGTTCCCAGTGCCGAAGTATGTGTACGACTTCAGCGAAGGCAACCGAGACATGAAGGACCTTCTCGGCGGCAAGGGCGCCAACCTCGCCGAGATGACCAACATCGGCCTCCCGGTACCTCCCGGCTTCATCATCACGACGCAGGCCTGCCGCACCTATCTCGAGAGCGGCGACGCGCCGGCGGAGATGGAAGACGAGATCAGCGAGCACCTCGCGCGCCTCGAGAAGGCGATGGGCAAGACCCTCGGTGACGCTGATGACCCACTGCTCGTCTCGGTGCGATCAGGCGCGAAGTTCTCGATGCCGGGGATGATGGACACCGTCCTGAACATCGGCCTCAACGACCAGAGTGTGAACGGCCTCGCGAAGCAGGGCGGTAGCGACCGGTTCGCCTGGGATTCCTACCGGCGTTTGCTCTCGATGTTCGGCAAGACAGTGCTGGGAGCGGACGGCGAGTTGTTCGAGCACGCCCTCGACGAACTGAAGACGAGTCGTAACACGAAGAGCGACCTCGACCTCGACGCCGCCGACTTCCAGGCGCTGGTCGAGACCTACAAGGGCATCATCCGCGTCCACGCCGGCCGCGAGTTTCCGCAGGACTCCCGCGAGCAGCTCGACCTCGCCGTTCGCGCTGTTTTCGACTCGTGGAACGGCGATCGGGCCCGTCTGTACCGTCGCCAGGAGCGCATCCCCGCCGACCTCGGCACCGCCGTCAACATCGTCGCCATGGTGTTCGGCAACATCAGCGCGGAGTCGGGCACCGGCGTCGCGTTCACCCGCGACCCCGGGTCGGGCGACCAGGGCATCTACGGCGACTACCTCGAGAACGCGCAGGGTGAAGACGTCGTCGCCGGGATCCGCAATACCGTGCAACTGGCTGACCTCGAGACGATCGACAAGCCCGCGTACGACGATCTCGTCGGCATCATGAGCAAACTGGAGAACCACTACAAGGACCTGTGCGACATCGAGTTCACGATTGAGAACAACAAGCTTTGGATGCTGCAGACCCGCGTCGGTAAGCGCACCGCAGGCGCGGCGTTCCGCATCGCAACGCAACTCGTCGACGAGGGCCTCATCGATATGGACGAGGCGCTCCAGCGGGTCACCGGCGCGCAGCTCGCGCAGCTGATGTTCCCCAAGTTCGACGAAGAAGCGAAGAAGACGAAGATCACCAAGGCCGTCAACGCATCACCGGGTGCAGCGGTCGGCAAGGTCGTCTTCGACTCAGTCGTCGCGGCCGAGTGGGCTGCAAAAGGCGAGGACGTCATCCTGGTCCGTCGCGAGACTAACCCCGACGATCTGCCGGGCATGATTGCCGCCAAGGGCATTTTGACCGAGCGCGGTGGTAAGACGTCGCACGCGGCCGTTGTCGCTCGTGGCATGGGCAAGACCTGCGTCTCGGGCGCCGAGCAGATCAGTGTCGACCTCAAGACCCGGCAGTTCACCGGCCCGAACGGCGAGGTCGTCAAGGAAGGCGACGTCATCTCGATCGACGGCACGTCGGGCGTGGTCTACCTCGGTGAGGTCCCGGTCGTTCCCAGCCCGGTCGTGCAGTACTTCGAAGGCAGCATCAAGGCGGACGCCGACCCGCTGGTCGCCGCGGTTCACCGCATCCTCGTACACGCAGACTCAAAGCGGCGCCTCGGTGTGGAGGCGAACGCTGACACCCCCGAGGACGCCGAGCGTGCACGTCGTTTCGGCGGCGAGGGCATCGGCCTGTGCCGCACAGAGCACATGTTCCTGGGCGAGCGCCGCAAGAACGTCGAGCGACTGATCCTGGCCAACGGTGAGGAGGAGCAGAAGGCCGCGCTCGCTGAGCTGCTTCCGTTGCAGCGCACCGACTTCATCGGCATCTTCGACGCGATGGACGGCTTGCCTGTAACGGTCCGTCTCATCGACCCGCCGCTGCACGAGTTCTTGCCCGACATCACCGAGTTGACCGTCAAGATCGCCGTCGCCGAAGCGAAGGGCGAGAAGGTCGCCGAGAAGGATCGTGTCCTGCTCGAAGCGGTGCGTCGCTTGCATGAGCAGAACCCGATGCTCGGGCTTCGCGGCGTCCGCCTTGGGCTTGTTATTCCTGGGCTTTTTGCCTTGCAGGTAAGGGCAATTGCCGAGGCGGCGGCGCATCTGAAGAAGCTCGGCAAGAACCCAGTTCCGGAAATTATGGTTCCGCTCGTCGGCGCGGTTCAGGAGCTTGAGATCATTCGCGAGGAAGCGTTGGGCATCCTTGCTGACGTCGCGCAAGAGACCGGCGTCGAGGTGCACACGCTGATCGGCACGATGATCGAAGTGCCGCGTGCGGCGCTGACCGCCGGACAGATCGCCGAGGCGGCTGACTTCTTCAGCTTCGGCACGAACGACCTCACCCAGATGGGTTGGGGCTTCTCGCGCGACGACGTCGAAGGTGCATTCTTCGGTCGTTACATGGACCTCGGCATCTTCGGGGTCTCGCCGTTCGAGACCCTCGACCGCGACGGCATCGGCCGGTTGGTCCGCATCGCCGTCGAGGAGGGTCGCGCAAGCAACCCCAACCTGCGCATTGGCATCTGCGGCGAGCACGGCGGCGACCCCGACTCGATCCACTTCTGCAACGAGGCCGGTCTGGACTACGTCTCGTGCTCACCGTTCCGGATCCCGGTCGCCCGCCTCGAAGCTGGTCGCGCCGCTCTTGAGACGGCGGGTTCCGACACGCGCTGACCAGCACGGACGGCGATGGGTGGCCGCCCATACGGTCGGCGCGGGATACTGGCGAACTATGGGAGACGTTACGGATTTCCTTCCCAGCGTGCAGGGACTCCACTACGCCAACTCGTGGCCGTCCGCGCCGGTCGTCGAGGTTGCGACCCCGTTCGGCAACGTCAACATCGGCGACGCCAAGCATGGTCTGTGCGGTGGGATGGCATACGCCGTCCGCGATCTGTTCGAAGCACATGTTGATCCGCCGCCGCAGACCGCCAACCCGCTGCCGACATCGCCGGCATTTCACTTCATCACTACGCGACTGATCGACAGTTTCGATCTGCCCGAGGGTGTCGCGAAGTATTACGAGTGGATGAATCTGCCGGCGGGCGACGAGTTTTTCGTGCATGGGACATCGCGGCGCACCATAGAGGTCTCGATGCCGTTCATCCGAGCGACGATCGACGCCGGACACCCGTGCCCGCTCGGTGTTGTATGCGTGCACTCCGCCAACCCGCAGGACCTCGGCCAAAATCACCAGGTGCTCGCGTACGGCTATACCGACACCGCTACGACAACCACGTTGCGCCTCTATGACTGCAACCATCCCGACGACGACGGCGTGACGATCGCGTTCGATCACACGAGCCCGCACCACTCGACGAAGTTCGGTTACTCCTACGACGATCACACCGTGATTGGATTCTTCCCGAGCCAGTACACGCCAAAGGATCCGTCGCCGCTTTTCCAGCTGTGACGCACGCGGAACTGAACGGGGGACCTCATCGCACTCGTACTGGTCAATGACCACGCCACGACCACGGTGTTTCCTGTCGCTTCCGCGTCCCCGTCGCCGTCGGCGCCGGTATCGACGTCCGCGCCGGTTGGGCTTCCGTCACCGATCGGCAGTGCACCGGCGACCGCTGAACTCACGGTGTTTCCGACGGCATCGGCTCATCCGGATTTCGTGACCGGCGCGATCTTCGTGCTCATCTTTGTGGTGCTGCTCGCCTTCGCCTACGCACTGCGCGTGCTGCGGCGTCGGCGGCATCGATGGGACTGAAGCGGACGTCGGTGGGCCGGGGTAGCGTCGAGACGTGAACGACTCTGTAGCCAGATATGACGATGGCGCGCGCGCCCGCTGGGTGAACGAACCGCCGAAGCGACCTGGGCGCAGCGCGTTCGAACGCGATCGGGCTCGGGTGGTGCACAGTTCGGCGTTGCGACGGCTGGGCGCGAAGACTCAGGTCGTCGGGCCAGCAGAGGCCGAGAGCGATTTCCCACGCACCCGGCTGACGCATTCACTCGAGTGCGCGCAGGTCGGCCGCGAGCTCGGCGCGACGCTTGGTTGCGACCCTGACCTCGTCGAGACCGCCTGTTTGGCGCACGACCTTGGGCACCCGCCATTCGGGCACAACGGCGAAGCCGCGCTCGACCAGGCGGCCCAGGCGATCGGCGGGTTCGAAGGCAACGCGCAGTCGTTTCGGCTGCTTACCCGCCTCGAAGCCAAGACTGTTGCCGACGACGGGCGCAGTGCCGGCCTGAATCTGACACGGGCGAGTCTCGACGCGGCAACGAAATATCCATGGCCCAAGCGCGCAGGCAACAGCAAGTTCGGTGTCTACGACGACGACTTCGAGGTGTTCAGCTGGGTTCGCGAGTCGGCCCCGGCAGAGAGGCGCTGCATCGAGGCCCAGGTGATGGACTGGGCCGACGATGTTGCCTACTCGGTGCACGACTTGGAAGACGGCGTCGAAGCCGGGCTGGTGAAGCTCGACCACTTGAGTGAAGTCGACGGCTGGCGAGATGTCTTGCCGGTGGTCGTCGAGTTCTACTTGCTCGATGCCGAGCAGGCGGAATTGGAAGTGGGCATCCGCAGCTTGACCGGCCTACCGTGCTGGCCCGCTGCCCACGACGGCAGCCTGAATTCCTTGGCAGCTCTGAAGAATCTCACCAGTCAACTCATCGGTCGCTTCTGTCAGGCCGCCGAAGCGGTGACCCGCGAGGCCTACGGTCGTGCGCAATTGACCCGCTACGACGCCGACCTCATCGTGCCGCGCGCGAGCCGCGTCGAGTGTGCGCTGTTGAAGGGTGTGACAGCGCACTACGTCATGAACCGCGAGGGTGTCACCGCCATTCACGACAGGCAGCGCACGCTCCTTCTCGAGCTCGTCGACCAACTAGTCGTGGCTGACGGTGAAGCGCTCGAACCACTATTTCGGACGGCGTGGTCAGCCGCCGCCGACGACAACGCGCGGCGCAGGGTTGCCGTCGACCAAATCGCTTCATTGACCGATACTTCGGCGGTGATCTGGCATCGACGAGCCTCGCGAGGGGGGTCGTGACGAGATGAGTGGCTCCGACCAGGTGACCGACGGTAACGACGACGAGGCCACAGAGGGAGTTGCGCAGCCCGCCTCGATTGACGTCGAGTTCGTGAAGCCCCTGGTTCTCCATGCGCTGCGTCGCCAGGTCCTACGCCCAGGGCAGCCGTGGAGCAGCGTCATTCATGACTACGACTCCTGGCCTGAGACCTTCCATGTGGCCGCGTTCGGTCTACGGGGCGAGGTTGCCGCCTGCGCGAGCTTCCATCCCGACGGAGCACCACACCGACCAGCCGCCGATCCGGCCAAGACCTGGCGCCTTCGTGCGATGGCGTCCCTGCCCGAGGTCCGCGGCCAGGGCTACGGCGCCGCCGCCCTGCGGTACGGCATCGCCGAAGTACGCAGGCGCGGCGGAACGCTGCTGTGGTGCAATGCGAGATCGGGCGCAGTCGGCTTCTACGAACGGCTCGGGTTTTCCATCGTCGGTGACGAATTCGAGATCGCACCGATCGGGCCGCACTACGTGATGGAGATCGAGCTGTGAGCGTCGACATCTTGCGTTATGCCGCCTTCACCGACACCCCTGATGGCGGTAACCCTGCTGGCATCGTGCTTGATGCTGCTGGGCTCGATGCGCCAACGATGCAGGCAATCGCCGCCGAAGTTGGCTACTCCGAAACGGCTTTTCTGACCGCGACCGGCAACGACGGCCGCGAGTTCGACGTCCGGTACTTCGCGCCGTCCATCGAGGTACCGTTTTGCGGACACGCCACCATTGCGACCGGCGTCGCCCTCGGGGAGCGCCTGGGCGAGGGCGTGTTCTTGCTGCACACCAGAGCCGGCGACGTGCCCGTCAATGTCGAGCGCGACGCAGGCGGTCGGGTGCGCGCGACATTGACCAGCGTCGCGCCCACGATCGACGATCTCGCGGACGGCGATCTCGACGAACTGCTCCACGCGTTGAGGTGGAACAGCGACGACCTCGATCCGGACTTCCCGCCGAAGGTTGGGTTCGCGGGCGGCTGGCATCCGGTGTTGGCGGCGGCAACACGTGCCCGGCTTGCCGACCTCGACTACGACTTCGACGCTTTGCGCGACCTCATGGTGCAACACGAGTGGCTGACGGTGCAGCTGGTGTGGCGCGAGGCGCCGACGGTGTTCTACGTGCGCGACCCGTTTGCTGTCGGGGGAGTCGTCGAAGATCCGGCGACGGGCGCAGCGGCCGCAGCTCTCGGCCACTACCTACGCGAGACCAAGCTGACCCAACCGCCGGTGACGCTGACGCTGCATCAGGGCGTCGACATGGGTCGGCCGAGCCTGTTGATCGTCGATGTGGACGACGGCGATGAACGCATCAGGGTCGGCGGCCACGCCGTGCCGATCCCGCAAGACACTTAGACTCGAGGATCGTGGCCGGCCGGATTCCTGACAGCGACATCGCTCGGGTGCGTGAGCTGTCACCAGTCGCTGACGTGATCAGCGAGCACGTCACGCTGAAGAGCGCGGGTGGCGGCTCGATGAAAGGCCTCTGCCCCTTCCACGACGAGCGCTCGCCGTCGTTCAACGTCACTCCGGCCCGCGGCTTCTGGCACTGTTTCGGCTGCGGTGAGGGCGGCGACGTCATCAGCTTCGTCCAGAAGATCGACCACCTCTCATTCAGCGAGGCGGTCGAGCATCTCGCCGCTCGGGCGAACTACGAGCTCCACTACGAGCAAGGCGGATCTGCGCCGCGCGCCCAGCAGGGTCAGCGACTGCGGCTGGTCGAGGCGCACAAGGCCGCAGCGGAGTACTTCGTAGAACAGCTGGCCAGCGCAGAGGCCGTCATCGGCCGGACGTTCCTGACCGAGCGCGGGTTCGACGGCGCCGCGGCCGCACACTTCGGCGTCGGATACGCGCCAAATGGTTGGGAGCACCTCGTCAAGCACCTGCGCGGGCGCGGCTTCACCGACGAGGAGTTGGCGACCGGCGGCTTGGCCAGCCGCGGCCAGCGCGGCCTCATCGACCGGTTCCGGGGTCGGCTGGTCTGGCCGATCCGTGACGTCACCGGCGATGTGGTCGGTTTCGGTGCACGCAAACTTCGAGCGGACGACGATGGGCCGAAGTATCTGAATACGCCCGAGAGCCCGTTGTACAAGAAGAGCCAGGTCCTCTATGGCATCGACCTCGCCCGACGCGAGATGGCGAAGGCTGGCCAGGCCGTAGTCGTCGAGGGCTACACCGACGTCATGGCCTGCCACCTCGCCGGAGTCACCACGGCCGTGGCCACCTGCGGCACTGCATTCGGCGACGAGCACGTTCGGGTGCTCCGCCGGCTGCTGCTCGATTCCGCGGAGTACGCCGGTGAGGTGATTTTCACCTTCGACGGCGACGCGGCCGGTCAGAAGGCCGCCCTGCGCGCCTTCGAGAGCGACCAGAAGTTCGTCACGCACACGTTCGTGGCGATCAGCCCTGACAACATGGACCCTTGCGAACTGCGGATCGCCAAGGGTGACGCCGCGGTCCGCGATCTGGTCGCGCGCCGCCAGCCGCTCTTCGAATTCGCCGTGCGCAGCGTGCTGGCGGGCTTCAACCTCGAAACCTCAGAAGGCCGGGTTGCCGCGCTCGAGCGCACCATGCCTCTCGTCGCGTCGATCAAAGACACTTCGCTGCGCGATGAGTACGCGCGCCGGCTCGCGGGCTGGGTCGGCGCCCCTGACGAGCTTGGGGTCCTCGAACGAGTCCGTCGCATCGCGGGGACGTCGAGTGGCGGACGCAGTCGAAGCGCAGCCGCGCCAGATCCACGTGACCCGACCTTGCAGGTCGAGCGCGAGGCACTGAAGGTCGCCGTGCAACGGCCGGCCTTGCTCGGGCCAGCGTTCGACCAGCTCGACCCGCTCGCCTTCACCCACCTTGCGTACAGCGAAGTTCGCGATGCGGTCGCGAAAGCGGGCGGCACCGGATCGACTGCGGGTGGAGACGTCTGGGTCAACGCCGTCCTGGAGGCCGCGGTCGACGATCGGGTGCGCGCGCTTATTACCGAGCTCGTCGTCGAGCCCATCCTGGCCGCGACTGAACCCGACGAGCGCTACGCGCGCGCGCAACTCGCGCAGTTGCGGGTGCGGGCCGTCGACCGGCAGATCGCCGACGTGAAGTCGCGCCTCCAGCGACTGAACCCGATCGAGGTCGCCCCGGAGTACAACCGGCTCTTCGGCGACCTGGTGACATTGGAGAAACGGCGCCGTGACGATCTCGAAGGCACGTTGGGCGTCTCTTAACGTGCCGATTTCGGACGAGTTGGCATAGTCCTGTCCACGGATTTTGCTGAGTAGCCTCGCGCATCGAAATACCCCGGCACACTGATGTCCGTGGGGATGCTTGCGGTGACTGAGCCGCTCCAGCTCATTGCACACCTTCCGCATCAGCGGGTCGGTGGCGCGCTCGAGGTTGTCGTCGATGTCGAGGCCGCAGTTGCGACACCGAACAGTGAAGACGACGAGGTCGAGCTGCCCGGGCAACGCGATGCGTCCATGGGCTGGGCGCCGTCCGCTGATCCAGTCCGCAGCTACCTGAAAGAGGTCGGACGCGTCCCACTGCTGACGGCCGAGCAAGAGGTCGACCTCGCGAAGCGCATCGAGGCAGGGCTGTTCGCTGGCGAGAAACTTGCCAGCGGCGTAGCCATATCGGCCCACTTGCGGCGCGAACTCGAACTCGTTGAGTGTGACGGCCGCATTGCGAAGCGCGGACTCATCGAAGCTAACCTTCGGCTGGTCGTTTCGATCGCGAAGCGCTACACCGGTCGGGGTATGTCGTTCCTGGATCTCATCCAGGAAGGCAATCTCGGCCTCATTCGCGCTGTGGAGAAGTTCGACTACACGCGTGGCTACAAGTTCTCGACATATGCCATCTGGTGGATCCGGCAAGCGATTACTCGCTCGATGGCCGACCAAGGCCGCACGATCCGAGCGCCAGCCCACATGATTGATGCAATCAACAAGCTGGTCCGCACGCAACGGACCTTCGTGCAGCTCAACGGGCGCGAAGCCACGCCGATCGAACTTGCGGCCGAACTCGATTTCACCGTCGACCGTGTGCGTGAAATTCAGGCCATCGCGCAGGAGCCGATCTCGTTCCAGTCGCCGATCGGCGAAGACAGTGCCACGCTGGGCGACCTCATCGAAGACGTCGATGCAGTAGCGCCGGCCGAGGCCGCGATGTACACGATGATGCTGCAACAGTTGGCCGACGTGCTTGGCACGTTGGGGGAGCGCGAGCAGCAAGTCATCACGATGCGATACGGCCTCGCCGATGGTTTCTCGCACACGCTCGAAGAAGTCGGTCAGCGTTTTGGCGTTACGCGCGAACGGATCAGACAGATCGAAACGAAGACGCTCGCGAAACTGCGCCAGCCCTCGTGTGCGACGCGGTTGCGCGACTTCCTTATCGACTAGCGCACGTCAGGTCATCGACCCGTTCGCGTACGTGTGATCGGCGTCCAGGTTGATCTCGTGGCTGCCGAACCGGCTCGTTACCTTGCCGACCAGATCCGAGCCAACCGAACCGGCCTTCTCCTGCACGACGCGGCGCGCTCGGTCACCGAGGTGCAACGCCTGGGCCTGCACTTTGTCGGCCGCCTGCTGAACGGCAGGGTTCTTCTTGACGGTCTGCGTGAGCCGTTTGATCTGCTCGTAACGCTGCCGCCCGGCGCGTGCGCCGAGGACGTAACCCGCGGCAATTCCGATGGCGAGAGTGGCCTTGTATCGCATGCGCGCTCCTCGGAGGTAGGACGTCTGTCAACCGGTCGGATTGCCTAGGTGGCGCTCGAGTCGGTTCTGATCTGAAGTTGTACGTACCCGCGACACTCGACGTTATCCCCACGTTCCGTCGCGGTCGAGTACCGCCGCGACGGCCTCAGGTGGCGCTGGCTCGTGCGATACCCTACGGAGGCACCAAAGGCCGGTTCGCCGGCCAGCATTCCTGCGTAGCTCAATTGGCAGAGCAGCCGGCTGTTAACCGGCAGGTTATAGGTTCGAGTCCTATCGCAGGAGCAAACCCGCAGGTCAAAGGCCATATGGCCTTCGCCGCGAAGAGGGTTGACAGCAACGCTGACAGCAACGCAGTTTCGTCCGAACGTCGATCGTGCAAGCTCGCAGATGTCGGTAGCCGTTCCGCAACGGCATCGTCACGTCGCGCTGACGGCTCGCAGCGAACGTGCGGACGGGGTCGGATCGGTCTCGTACCTCGCGGCCGGTCCGTGGGGCGCGAGGAGCTAGGCGAGCCCGCGGGTCAACGCGGACGCGGCCTCCTGTGTGAGCCGCGCGGTCACGTGCGAGTAGGTGTCGGCGGTCAGCCGGGTCGATGAATGGCCGAGGATTTCGGCGACGACGCGCATCGGCACACCTTCTTCTAGCAGCACAGTTGCGGCACTGTGCCGCAGGCCGTGAAAGGTTGCAGATGGTGCGCCAGCCTTGGCCGCTAGTCGCTTGTATGCCTTCATCGCGTTGCTCTGATCGAGTGCGGTTCCAATCGGAG
>DATCFU010000266.1:0-4926 GCA_036509315.1 Acidothermaceae bacterium | reverse complement strand
CCGTGAACTGCGCGAGAAGAAGTTCATGCGGATCATCTCGCTGGCTCCGGAGGTGCTGTAAGTCATGGCAGGTCTGAAGGTTCGAAAGGGAGACACCGTCCAGGTGATCTCGGGCAAGGACCGCGGCTTCAAGGGCAAGGTGATCGAGACCGACCCCGGGCGCGAGCGTGTCCTGGTCGAGGGTGTCAACCGCATCCGCAAGCACACCAAGATCACCACGACCACTCGTGGCGCGAAGACTGGCGGCATCGTCACGCAAGAGGCCCCCGTGCACGTGAGCAACGTCATGGTCGTGTGCCCCGAGTGCGACCGCGCGACTCGCATCGAGCGCCGCCAGGTGCTGAACGAGGACACCGGCAAGACGATCCCGGTCCGCATCTGCAAGAAGTGCGGCAAAGAAATCGCGGTGGCGACGGCATGACAACGACCACGACTGAAACGCCGAGCACGAGTACAGCTGCGCCGAGCCCGCGTACCGCGCCGCGTCTCAAGCAGCGCTACCGCGACGAGATCTCGGCCCAGTTACGCGAGCAGTTCGGTTACTCCAACGTCATGCAGATCCCCGGCCTGACCAAGGTCGTCGTGAACATGGGTGTCGGCGAGGCGGCTCGCGACGCGAAGCTGATCGACGGTGCGGTCCGCGACCTGACCACGATCACCGGTCAGAAGCCGCAGGTCACCAGGTCGAAGAAGTCGATCGCCCAGTTCAAGCTGCGCGAGAACATGGCGATCGGTTGCCACGTCACCTTGCGTAACGACCGCATGTGGGAGTTCCTCGACCGGCTGCTCGCTCTCGCGCTGCCCCGGATCCGTGACTTCCGCGGCTTTTCGCCGCGCCAGTTCGACGGCCACGGGAACTACACGTTCGGTCTCACCGAGCAGGTCATGTTCCACGAGATCGACCAAGACCGCATCGATCGCTTCCGTGGCATGGACATCACGGTGGTCACGACGGCGAACACCGACGACGAGGGGCGCGCGTTGCTTCGCCTGCTCGGCTTCCCCTTCAAGGAGAACTGACCGCATGGCGAAGAATGCACTCAAGATCAAGGCGGCCGCGAAGCCGAAGTTCAAGGTGCGCGGCTACACCCGTTGCAACCGGTGCGGCCGGTCGCACTCGGTGTACAAGAAGTTCGGCATCTGTCGCATCTGCCTTCGCGAGATGGCACACCGCGGCGAGTTGCCCGGCATCACCAAGAGCAGCTGGTAAACCCCACTACGCCGCAGGTCGCCAAGTTGATGGCGAGGCGAAACCACGGCGAGAAAGGCCATGTGGCCACATCATGATGACCGACCCGATCGCGGACATGTTGACGCGAGTGCGTAACGCGAACCACGCGTACCACGACAACGTGCCGATTCCTTACTCGAAGATCAAGACGCACGTTGCTGACATCCTCAAAGAGCAGGGATACATCGCCGGCTGGCACGTCGAGGACGTCGAAGGCCACGTCGCGGCGAAGAACCTGGTCGTCGAGCTGAAGTACGGCCCCAACCGTGAGCGCTCGATTGCCGGCGTCCGGCGGGTCAGCAAGCCCGGGCTGCGCGTCTATGCCAAGGGCACCAACTTGCCGCGCGTCCTCGGCGGACTAGGCATTGCCATCATCTCGACATCCGGCGGGCTGCTGACCGACAAGCAGTGCGCGAAGCGTGGGGTAGGTGGGGAAGTCCTCGCCTACGTCTGGTAACAGGAAGAGACGAACTCATGTCCCGAATCGGAAGACTTCCGATCCCTGTTCCCAGCGGGGTCGACGTCGAAATCACTGACAGCGAAGTGACGGTCAAGGGCCCGAAGGGCACACTGACCCTGCCGCGTGCCATTGTCGAGCCCACTGGCTTCGAGCGAGCCGAAGACGGCACCCTTGTGGTCACTCGCCCCGACGACGAGAAGCGCAGCAAGGAGCGGCACGGTCTCGGCCGCACGCTGGTAGCCAACATGGTGATCGGGGTGACCGACGGCTTCTCCAAGACCCTCGAGATCGTCGGCACCGGTTACCGCGTACAGGCGAAGGGCTCCGATCTGGAGTTCGCCCTTGGCTTCTCGCACCCGGTGAACATCCCTGCACCCGAGGGCATCACCTTCGAGGTGCAGGCGCCGACCAGGTTCGTCGTGCGTGGCATCGACAAGCAGCAGGTCGGTGAGGTCGCAGCCAACATCCGCAAGCTGCGCAAGCCGGAGCCCTACAAGGGCAAGGGCGTTCGCTACCAAGGTGAAGTCGTGCGTCGCAAGGTCGGAAAGGCTGGTAAGTAGTCATGCCTGTTGGATTGATCAGTCGCCGCAAGGCGCGCGGATCCACCAAGTCCGCCCTGCGCCAGCGCCGCCACTTTCGGGTGCGCAAGCGCGTCACCGGCACCGCGGATCGTCCGCGCCTCGTCGTCAACCGTTCGAGTCGGCACGTGTTCGCGCAGGTCGTCGACGACGTGACTGGCCGCACCCTGGCTTCGGCGTCGACCATGGAAGCAGATGTTCGTGCGACTGCGGGTGACAAGACGGCCAAGGCTCGCAAGGTCGGTGAGCTCGTTGCCAAGCGCGCTGCAGCTGCCGGCGTCGGCCCGGTCGTCTTCGACCGTGGCGGATACCAGTACCACGGACGCGTCGCGGCGATCGCTGACGGCGCCCGCGAAGGCGGTCTGACGCTGTGACGCTCACCCTGAACTGCGTGACCCTGAACTGCGTGACCCTGAACTGCGTGACCACTGAGATGAGGAACGTCTAATGCCAGGACCTCAGCGTCGTGGACCCGGAAGCGGTGCCGGCACGGGTGCCGGCGCGGCGGGTGGACCCGGCGGGACCGGTAGTGGCGGCGGGGATCGCCGTGACCGCCGTGACAACCGTCGTCCCGATGGCGCGGCCGAGAAGACCCAGTACATCGAGCGCGTCGTCGCGATCAACCGCGTCGCGAAAGTTGTGAAGGGCGGTCGGCGCTTCAGCTTCACCGCGCTCGTGGTCGTCGGCGACGGCGACGGCAGCGTTGGCATCGGCTACGGCAAGGCCAAGGAAGTGCCCGCGGCAATCGCCAAGGGTGTCGAGGAGGCCAAGAAGAGTTTCTTCAAGGTCCCCCGCATCCAGCACACGATTCCGCACCCGATTACCGGCGAGGCTGCGGCAGGCGTTGTGCTGTTGCGCCCGGCCAGCCCCGGTACCGGCGTCATCGCCGGCGGACCGGTGCGCGCGGTGCTCGAGTGCGCGGGCATTCACGACGTGTTGTCGAAGTCACTCGGCTCCGACAACGCGATCAACGTCGTGCACGCGACCGTGGCCGCATTGAAGGGCCTCATGCGTCCCGAGGAAGTTGCGGCTCGCCGCGGCTTGCCGCTCGAAGACGTCGCACCTGCCGCATTGTTGCGTGCGCGTGCGGCGGGGATCGGTGCCTGAGATGGGCCGGCTGAAGGTGACCCAGACCAAATCCGAGATCGGCGGCACGAGCAATCAGCGCAACACGTTGCGCACGCTCGGCCTGAAGCGGATGCGCGACACCGTAGTCAAGGAAGACCGTCCTGAGATTCGCGGCATGATCAGGACCGTTTCGCATCTGGTAGCCGTTGAGGAGGTGGACTGACGATGGCTGAGACGACGAAAGCTGAAGAGACGACCACAGAACGGGCGAGCTCCGTACTGAAGATTCATCACTTGCGTCCCGCGCCTGGCTCGCACAAGCCGAAGACCCGCGTCGGTCGAGGCGAGGCGTCCAAGGGCAAGACCGCCGGTCGTGGCACCAAGGGCACCAAGGCCCGGTACCAGGTACCTGCGCGCTTCGAGGGCGGGCAGATGCCGCTGTACATGCGGCTGCCCAAGCTGAAGGGCTTTACCAACCGTTTCCGCGTCGAATACCAAGTCGTGAATCTTGAATGGATCGCCGCGCACTACCCCAAGGGCGGTGCCGTGACGCCAGAAGACCTCGTCGCCAAGGGTGCGGTCCGCAAGGGCGAACTGGTCAAGGTGCTCGGGGACGGTGAGATCGGCGTGAAGCTCCAGGTCAGCGCCCACGGCTTCTCGGCGGCTGCGAAGGAGAAGATCGAGGCGGCCGGCGGCAGCGCCACGAAACTGTAGGACGACCCGTGCGTTACAGTCACGGAGCGGGCGCCGGTGGCTGGATTTACGGCAGAGTTCAACGGCAATGTTTGACAGAAGTGTTGGTGCGCAGGAGGAATCGTGAACTACGCCCTACTCAGGGCCTTCGGGCAGGCTTTCCGCACGCCCGACCTGCGCAAAAAGATGTTGTTCGTGCTCTTCATCGTGCTGTTGTTCCGCTTGGGCAGCGCGATCCCGGCACCGGGGGTGTCGGAGAAGAACATCCACGCATGTCTCGTCGAGGTCACCGGCGGCAACAGCGCGAACGTCTACACCCTGATCAACCTGTTCAGCGGTGGCGCGTTGCTGAAGCTGTCGATTCTGGCGCTGGGCATCATGCCCTACATCACGTCGAGCATCATCATTCAGCTGCTGGTCGTGGTGATTCCGCGACTCGAGCGGTTGAAGCAAGAGGGCCAGTCCGGTCAGTCGAAGCTGACGCAGTACACGCGTTACCTGACGATCGGCTTGGCGATCCTTCAGTCGTCTGCCTTCGTGGCGCTCGCCCGCACCCCTGGTCAGATCTTCACCGGCTGTACGACGCCGATCATTCCGAACGACGGCTGGCCGGTGATCCTGACCATCGTCCTCACGATGACGGCGGGCACCGCGATCATCATGTGGCTCGGCGAGCTCATCACCGACCGCGGTATCGGCAACGGCATGTCGATCCTGATCTTCACGCAGATCGCCGCGCGGTTCCCGTCCGAGCTCAACAGCATCCGGCAGACCAAGGGCCTCTTCACCTTCTTGATGGTGATCGTGGTCGGTGCCGTCATCATCGCGGCCATCGTGTTCGTCGAGCAGGCGCAACGACGCATCCCGGTGCAGTACGCGAAACGGATGATCGGCCG
>DATCFU010000265.1:0-22176 GCA_036509315.1 Acidothermaceae bacterium | reverse complement strand
GATCCCGCGGTGTACTGCGGGTAAGGATCGGAGATCGTGAACGTCCCACCGGTCGCAGGAGGTGCACTGCTCTGGGCAGCGGACGAACTGCTCACTGCCGGCGACGTGGACGCGGCCGTTGGTGCAGACGAGGTGCCCTGTGACGACGTAGCGGCCGGGCTGCTCGATGTGGTCCCGCTCGCGGCCGGTTTCGAGGACGAGCACGCCACCAGGCTTGCGATCACGGCGACCGACAACGCCGTAGTACTTCCGACTCGCCGCCCCATTGTTGATGTCTTCACGGACTTCCTTCCGAGGTTGGGTTTTGTGGTTCTCGCTCAGCGCAGATGCGTACGGCACGCCGCTCATGACACGGCTGCGGCAGATTGCGACATGATTGCGACGCCGTGCCCGAACCGGTTCGCGAACCGGTTCGACAGACGATAAGCGCAGCTGGGAGCGCGGTCAATGGCTGGTCGGCGCTGGAGAGGTAACGGTTTCCTACCGGCAGGAGGGCGCCGGGATCGCTCAAAGCGGTGGTTTCGCACGCTAGATTGCGTGCCGAATCGGTTCGCTGCCGCCGCCCACACCACGACGGCATAGTCGAGAGGCTCAGGCACTGTGAATATTCAGGAGATCGCTCAGCGGGCGGGCGTCTCAAGAAGCACCGTGTCCTACGTGCTGTCTGGGAAGCGGCAAGTCACCGAAGTCACCCGACGGCGAGTGATGTCGGTCATCGATGAGGCGGGCTACCGGCCAAGCGCGATGGCGCGCGCACTTGCGCATGGTGAGACCCGGACCCTCGGTCTAGTCATCCCACCGTTGCACCACCACCTCAGCTCGGAGCAGCTGCAGTTCGTTGGTGCGGTAGCCGAAGCCGCGGCGGACCGTGACTACGACATCCTCCTGTCGCCTAGCGGTGGTGACCGCGAGGACGCGTTCGACCGGCTTGTCGGCGAGCGCAAGGTTGACGGGATCCTGTTGATGGAGACGCGCTGGCATGACCGTCGCGCCCGCATGCTGACCGAGACGGGGTTCCCTTTCGTCACGATCGGTCGCACCGGCGCCGAGCGGGAACACGCATGGGTGGACTTGGACTACTCAGGTCTTGTGGCCGAATGCATGCGGCAGCTGCACGCGTTGGGGCATCGACACATCGCGTTCATCAATCGCCCGCAGGAGATGCTGGACCAGGAGTACGGGCCGGCGCTGCGCTCGGTCGAGGCGTTCGAGAATGCAAAAGCGAGACTCGGCGTCGATGGATCGGCACGCTGCTGTGAAGACTCCGCGAGCGGCGCTTACAGGGTCATCGATGACATCCTCGGCGCCGAGCCGGCGGTGACAGCCGTCGTGACCATCAACGAGCAGGCGCTCGGTGGTGTGATGGAGGCGCTGCAGCGCCACGGGCGTCGTGTGCCGCAAGACGTGTCCGTGATGGCGATAGCCTCGGCGCGCGTCGCGACCCAAGTGCAGCCCCCCGTGACCGCGGCGGACGTGCCGGCGGAGCAGATGAGTCAGCAGGCCGTTGATGCGTTGCTGCGTCGTATTGGTGATCCCGGCACGGCCCTTGAGCACCTGCTACTGTCCCCGTCCTTTCTGGACCGCGGCAGCGTTGGCCCTGCAAATCCGTGGACTGAGCGCCCGACAGATCGCTCGGGTCATCGAACCTGACCAGTCGCCGTCGCAAGTGTCCATGGTTCGTCCCCGCCGCGGCTGACCATTGACACCCCGCCGGAGCGGGACCTACTGTCCTCCCGCGAACCGGTTCCGCAATCACGACGGCCCGCGTACCGATGCGGCACCGGAGCGGCCGCGGCGCGCTTCTGGGTGCGGATTGCGGCCGTATCTGGGTGTTGCGCGCTCAAAAGCGGCGTCGGCCGGGGCTGCAGAGACTGTCGCCGCGGCCTACGCGACCACCGGATGGAACCAGGGCGAAGCCGCGCAGGGTGATTTCGGCGCACGACAGTAGCGAACCGATTCGAATCGCTC
The DNA here is from genome assembly GCA_036509315.1 of Acidothermaceae bacterium. Lineage (GTDB taxonomy): Bacteria > Actinomycetota > Actinomycetes > Acidothermales > Acidothermaceae > PALSA-607. The sequence goes on along the minus strand of DATCFU010000265.1, from coordinate 20,208 downwards.
GTGGGGAGACGCGCTTGTCTGATGCCACGACGCTGAGTGCGCAGCCTTGTGCGCGCGCCGGCGCGGGCCCCGTCAATCTCACGGCATGCCGGGGACGTGTGTGGCCGTTGGCGCTGTCCGATGTCGGGCTGCCCATTTCTGGGTGGTGGGGACGATGGCAGGCACATAGTCGACGCATCAGCCTGCCGTATTGCATGTCCGCGCTGGAGGCGGCTGGGAATTTGGACAATGTGCGCTGGCTCATCGGCCGCAGTGATGCGCCGTATCGCGGCTTCGCTTTCAACGACACGGACATCTACAAAACGCTCGAAGCGATCGCATGGAGTTTGTCCACGGGGCCTGATTCAGCCTTCGATCACTGGATGGACTCGGTCGCCGACCTGCTGTCGAAGGTGCAGGCCAACGACGGCTACCTCAACAGCTACATCCAACGCCGCCCGGACCACGTGCGTTACGGCGACCTTGCGGAGTCACACGAGCTGTACACCGCGGGGCACTTCATCCAGTCTGCTATCGCCGATTACCGCGCAAGCGGCAAGTCACGACTGATGGGAATTGCGGTTCGGCTCGCGGACCACATGGTCGAGGAGTTCGGCAACAGACGCCGCACCGACTACGACGGCCATCCCGAGGTGGAGACCACGCTCGTCGAACTCTTCCGAACATGCGGCAACCGGAACTACCTTGACCTCGCAACCCAATTTGTGGAATCTCGCGGGCAACGCATCTTCAGCGCCGACCCACGCGGGCTCGCGTACTTCCAGGACGAATTCCCGATCCGCGACACGACCTCGCTCGCCGGTCACGCCGTCAGAGCGCTGTATCTCGAGGCCGGCGTTGTCGACGTCGCTGCAGAAACAGACGACACCGAACTCTTGGACTCCTCGCTGAGCCGCTGGCAGGACATGGTCACCGGGAAGCTCTTCATCACAGGCGGAGTCGGATCGCGACACAAGGGCGAGGCGCTCGGCGATCGATACGAATTGCCGCCGGATCGTGGGTACTGCGAAACCTGCGCGGCGATCGCTTCGATCCAATGGAACTGGCGATTGCTGCTGGCGACCGGCGAATCGCGTTTCGCCGACTTGCTTGAGCGAACCCTCTACAACGGCCTCGCCGCCAGCATAGGCGTCGACGGCACGTCGTTCTTCTACTCCAACCCGCTACAAGTCCGCGCCGACCACCGTGCGTCCGACGAGGAGGAATCCGGCCAGCGGTTGCCGTGGTATGCATGCGCATGTTGTCCGCCAGACATCATGCGGCTCGTCGCCAGCTTGCACCACTACCTGGCCACGACCGACCCAGCCGGCGTACAAATCCACCAGTACACCGACGCCGACCTGAACGTGGCTGCCGCCGGGCAGGGCATCAGGCTATCGATTCGAACAACCATCATTGCGGTCAGCGCCACTCTGCCCCGCTCAGGAGGTCAAATCGGGAAGGCTGTGGAAGCCGCAGGCAGGAGCTTTGAGGGATACGCCGTTGACTTCGCCGACGCCGTTGCCGTGGCGGCATTCGCTGACGACATAGCCAATGGGAGTCGCCCAGTCGACATCCTGGTTAACAATGCCGGCACGATCCGTCGCGCGCCCGCCATCGAGTGTCGGCGCTCACGTAATTCCCCAGGTTAGGACACCACACATCGAACACTCCGACGCCGATTTCGATCATGTGATCACAGTCAATCTGCGATCACAATTCATCCTCACCCGAGAATTCGGCCGCGCGATGGTCGCTCGGGGCAGCGGAAAGATCATCTTTACGGCTTCGATGCTGAGCCTTCAGGGTGGTATCAACATCGTTGGATACACGGCAGCGAAGTCAGCTGTCGCCGGACTGACACGCGCGCTGGCCAACGGATGGGCCAGTGCGGGGGTCAATGTCAACGCAATTGCGCCCGGTTACTTCGCAACTGACAACACGTGGGCACTTCGCGACGACCCAATCCGGTCAGCCGCGATCCTGAGCCGTATTCCCGCCGGGCGGTGGGGCGACCCGGCAGAACTCGCCGGCGCCGTAGTGTTTCTCGCTTCGTCGGCCTCCGACTACGTGCACGGAACGATCCTTGCCGTCGATGGCGGTTGGCTGGGCAGATGACGCGAGCTGACTCCCGAGTGCGCGCAACACTCAATGCTCAGCACCTGTTGCCTGCCGTCGTGCTCAGTGACGCGGCTGCTGCACTCCCGCTTAGTGCGGGTTTCTTAGGCTCATCTCGGACGACCTCGACATCGGGTTGCGCCGACCAGCTGGCCGTCGGCCTCGCTAAGACTTGCCCTTAGCTGTCGCGTGATTGCTTGTCGACGGGTAGCCCCTGGACGGGGACTCATTCGATTCGGCCAGGATGCGACGCAGGAACTCCTCGGTCGTAGAGACATGCACCAGAGCCGTGGCATTCGCCAGAGCCGCGTCGCCGGTGCGTAGAGCCTCGAGAATGCGCGCGTGCTCAGAGATTGTGCGCGCCATCGCTTCTTCCTCGAAGATGCCGCGCCGTACCCGAGCACGCTGCGTCAGGCTTGAGATGCCGTTCAGGATCGACGCGAGGGTGTCGTTGCCGGCGGCCGCCGCGACTTGCGCATGGAAGTCGCTGTCGTGATGGACGAGCTCGACATGGTCCGACGCGCCTTCTTCCATCAGCAGCATCGTTTTCTCGAGGTGCATCAAAGCATCTGCGCTGATGTTGGTTGCTGCAAGCGCAGTGACCGCGGGCTCGAGGATGCGACGAACCTGAAGCAACTCAAGCGCTAGGTCGGCCTGCATCAGGTCGACTGCGAATCCGATGCTTTCCAGCAGGAGCTTCGGGCGCAGGCTCGTGACATAGGTCGCGTCGCCGCGCCGAACGTCGAGCACTCGGGCTGTTGAAAGTGCTCTCACGGCCTCGCGGACCGTGCTGCGCGACAGGCCCAGGTCGGCGGCCAGTTGCCACTGAGGGGAAGTTTGGCGCCGGACGGATACTTGCCGGAGATGATCATCTCGCGGAGTTTGCGGATCGCAGCTTCGGTCAGCGGTGCGGCCACGATACCTCGCTTTGACTTGTCGTTGCTGCTGTGAGTCACGATCGCAACAAAACGCGGACGAGCTAGTCATATCCACGCGCTGAGCCGGCGCTCTCGCGAACTACGAGACTGGCCTTGACAGGTGATACCTGTTGCCGGCGTTGGCCCGAACTGATCTGTTCGACCATAAGTTTTAGTCCGTTGCGTCCGACCAGGTCGAAGTCTTGCCGAACGGTGGTGAGCGATGGCGTAACGTACGCCGCTTCGGGGACGTCGTCGAACCCCACCACGCTCACATCGGCAGGAACATCACGACCATGCTCATGAAGTGCGCGCATGACGCCCAGCGCCATCTGATCGTTTGCGACGAACACTGCTGTCGCCTCGCCGACACTCGCCAGAATGCGGCCGGCTTCGTACCCTGACCTCGCCGTCCAGTCGCCATACAGCAACGGCGGCACCTCAGCAGAAGCTGCTACCAAAGCCGCTCGCCAGCCGGCTACTCTGCCACGTGCCTCAAGCCAGTCCTTCGGGCCAGCGATATGCCAGACCGTGCTGTGGCCTCCGTCGAGTAGGTGCTGTGTGGCCTGCCTCGCACCATCCGCCTGGTCGACGGAAACAACGGAGGTCCCTCCCAGCGGATCGCCCCCGACCGCCACCATGGGAACGTCCACGGACAGCTGATCGACTGTGCTGAGTGCTGAGACGAGTGGCACGTCGAGAATGACACCGTCGACACCTTGAGCGACGAGTCGACCGACTGCGTCGCGAACGGCCGCGGGGTCGATCGAATTCAGGCTCACCATGGTCACCAGATAGCCCTCGGCACGCGCGGCTTGTTCGATGCCGTGCAAAGTTGACGCTGGCCCGTAGAGCCTGCTGTCGAATGTGACGACCCCCAAAGTGCGCGTGCGGCCAGTGGCCAAAGCGCGAGCCGCCACGTTTGGCTGATAGCCGAGTTGGTCGATCGCTGCGCGCACCCGCGCGCGCGTTGCCGGGCGTACGCGCTCGGCCTGGTTCACCACTCGCGAAACTGTCTGGTGCGAAACCCCGGCGATGCGTGCGACGTCAGCCATCGCAGGGCGGGACCCCTCGGGCCTAGGGCCGCCTTGAGGGAAGCGCGATGCCTCCGAAAGCGGCTTGACCCTTCGCACACCGGTGCGCAACGCATCCACTTGTGTCAGCTCGCGCAAGCGCTATTTCAGACCGGAATTAATGAAACCGCGAACATAATGCCGCTGTGCAAGGAGGAACAGCACGACAACAGGAATGATGTACAGGAACGTGCCGGCGGCAAGGACGGTCGGCTCAGGAATGTTTTGACTGCTGAAGTACCCAGATGCAAGGCCGGCTGCGAGCGTCGTGTTGTTCTGGTTCAGGAACAGGGTAGGCGCGATGTAGTCGCCCCAAGTCGCGTTGAAAGCCAGCACGAATGCCGTCACGAGCAACGGCCGGGACAGCGGTAGGAAAATTGTGAGGAAGGTCCGGAGCCTGCCGGCCCCATCGATCTCCGCGGCCTCCTCGAGTTCTCGGGGGAAGCTCGAGAAGAACTGCCTATACAGGAAGATCGCATAGGGCGCACCGGCCGAGCCCCAGATGAACCAGGGCCAATACGTGCCGACGAGATGTACCCGCGAGAACAGCAGATAGGTGGGGATCAGCGTCACGATCTGCGGCACGATCATCATCGCGATGAGTACGCCGAAGAGCATGTTCTTGCCGGGTCCGCGCAGGCGCGCGAACCCGTAGCCGACGAGCGCGGAACTGAGGGTCGTGAGGCCCGCGTAGACGACGGAAAGGAACAAGGAGTCCCGTGCGTAGTGCCAGAACGGGATCCCACTCAGCGCGTCACGGTAGTTTGACCACCGGAATACCGCGGGTAGCCACTTATCGGCGTCAAGTTGTGCGCCCGGTGTCACGCTGGTGATCAGCAGGATCAGGAGCGGCAGCATCATGGCGATGGAGATAACCAGCAGAACGATGAAGAGTGCACGGGGACGTTGGCGCAGCCGCCGCACGCGTGGTCGGCCGCCGCGTTGCCGCGCCACGGGCATCGCGGTGTCCGCTGGTGGTGGCAACACCCCGGGCGTCGTCATCGCCTCCTGGCCTTCTTGTTGGTCGCGGTCGGATCGACTGCGTAGTACACGCCCCGTCCGAAGACCTTAAAGATGATCCCGGTCAGCAACAAGATGAATATGAAGAACACGACGATCAGCGCCGAGCCGAACCCATAACGGGAGTAAGCAAAGAACTGCGCGTACACATTGACCATGTAGAAGGTGTTCGACGCCGGAACTAGACCGATCACACCCCCCTGCGTCGCATTCGCCGCGGTCGCCGGTGACAGCAACAGCGCGGGGATGAACGTTTGCAACGTCGCGATCAGCACCAGCACCGTTTGGAACAGCAGAACCGGTGAGATCGCCGGCAACGTCACGTGGCGAAAGCTCAAGAAAGCGTTCGCCCCATCGATCTTCGCTGCCTGTAGTTGCTCCACATCGACCGTCTGCAGCACGGCGAGATCAATGATGATCCCGACCCCCAAGCCCCACAACATCATCACGACGAGCGCATAGAAGGCGTGCCCTCCAATCAGCCAAGGGACCGCCCGGATGCCGAACAGTGCAAGAAACCGGTTAGCCGAGCCGGTATTGGTCTCGAAGATGTTCTTCCAGATCAGTGCAGCGGCGACCGGGGGGATGATCGCCGGAATGTAGATCAAGGTCCGAAAGACGACCCGCCCTTTCACCCGCTCGTTCAGAAAGAGCGCAAGGACGAGGCTACCGACTATCGTGGCCGGGACAACGAAGATCATGAGAAGCAAGGTTCGATAAAGCGACGACCACGTGTCTGGCGAACTGAAAACCTCGCGGTAATTGGCCAAGCCTGCCCACGGCTTGACCTTTGACAGTCCATCCCAGTTTGTGAAGCTGATGTAGAGCGCATAGCCCAAAGGGAACAGCGCCAGCAACAATGTGCCGACGAGCCACGGGCTAATGAATCCGTAGAAGGCGACGGATCCGGTACCCCGCTTGCGCCCAACTCTGCCTCTTGTCGGGGAACGCCAGACACGTGCCGCGGTCGTCATCGAGCGCCTAGCCTCCCGCTGCCTTCTTGCCCTGCGCCAGCACCGCATTGGCCGCTGACGTCATCTTGTCTCCGAGCTGAGCGACGGTGGTCGAACCCGTGACAGCAGACGGGAACACCTTCGCGATGGCGGTATCTATCGCACTGCCGAGCGCGTAGGGCGACGCTAGTGCCAACACCTTGAGGTAGGGAAGTTCTGCCTGCTGCACTTGGTACGTCTGCTGCTGAAACGCTGTTTGCTGCGGGAGTAGGGGGAGCATGGACTTCAGCGAAGGTAAGCCGTCACCAGCGGCAGCACGTGCACGTGCGCCCTCACCACCGCAGTACCACTCCATGAAAGCGAAGGAGCCGTCTGGATTCTTCGCCTTCGCCGGAATCCAGTACCCGACTGCGCCGAAAGAGGGACTGACCCGCGTCGTGCCGAGCAAGGGGGCCGCTGCGAACTTCGTCGTGGCCTCGAGCTTGGCATTGTTTGTGTCGAGGTATCCACCGAACCAGTAGCCTGCGTCGGCCGAGACCTGGTGGCCCGCAAGGTACTCCGGACCGTCCCAGTCGGGGCTCGGGTTCACAGCGGAATAGCCCACTTTCGCCTTTGCGGCGTTCACCAACCAGGTGAGTGCCTGCTGCGCCTCCGGTGACGTGAAGTCAGCAGTCAACAGGTCATCGGACAGGATCTTGCCGCCAGCGGTCGCCACCATCGCCGAAATGAAGTCATGGCTGGGGGCGGTGGTGAATAGCCCGTACACCGAGGTCTTGCCGTTGCTTGATTTCGTGAGCTTCGGCGCCCATTCGAGTAGTTGATCGTAGGTAACAGGCGTGGCGGGGTCGGGTTCGGTGATGCCAGCCGCTTGCCATGCCGCAGGGTTGTACCACCACATCGCGTCCTGCGACCAGTCCTTCGCCATGCCGTATCTGGGGCCTTGTCCCTGGACTTTGCCATCCCACTTCCACACATCATTGATCGGAAGGATGTCGGATTCCTGGATAACGGTGCTCTTGGCGAAGTACGGGTCGAGGTCGAGCGCCAGACCCCGCGTCGCAATGTACGGGGTGACGTCGGTGCCTGCATCACGTACGAGGTCCGGGGGCGTACCGGCGGCGATCATTGCGTTCAACCGCGTCGTGTCGTAGTTGATCAGGTTGAGTTTCAGCTCCGGGTAGGCAGCTTCAAACAAGCCGATCTGCTCGCTGCTGATTTCCCCACTGGGACACATCACCGTCAGCGTTCCACCCTTGATGGCGGCGGCCGAACCTGTCGCCACGCCGGACGAAGACGCTGCAACCGTTGACGGAGCAGCCCCGGACGAAGACCCGGCGACAGAACCCGACGATGTCGCCGACGAGGTTGCTGCTGCCGTCGGCTTCGCTTTCGATGTGCAAGCGGCCAGTGCCGCCGAGCCGGCGACGATGCCGGCACCCCTTAGGAAGGAGCGCCTGCTGACTTGCGTGTAATGGACCATGATCTGTTACTCCGCTCGATGAGGAGGACGGGTCGGCGTAGGCCGCGGACGAAGAATCGAGACGCGATTCCGGCGTGTGCTTCTTTGGGAGTGCGAGGTGGTTCGGTGCGCTAGATGCAAAGCGGCTTGCGGTCGTGTCTTGCGCGTGCGGTCAGCGATCTAGCCGTCCGGATGAAGACCCGGCGGCGCATCGTGCCCGGCCGCGCCTCGCGGCTTCGTGCCGTCGCTCGTCATACGACGCCCTCTCCGAGCCACCGCGGAGGGCCCTCAAGCTCGAGGACCGACGCATGGCGGATGCCGGCGGGGACTGCGATGTCGGTCGGTGTCCAGTTGTGGCCGTCACGGCTACTCACGCCGCCATAGCGATCCTCGAGATAGTGGTCGAAGAGCAGCACCCACTCGTCGCCGCGGCGAAAAAGCGTGGGTCCCTCGGCCGCCCCCGGGCTCACCGGGCCTATCGGGTCGGTGAAGGTACCCTTCGGATCGGTGAACGTGGTCAGCAATATGTGCTTGTGTTCGGTGGCGACGTCGTTGTGCCCACGCTCATCCTTGAACGCCATGGTGAACGAGCCCGCGTACCAGACAACCGTGGCATCGATGACGGAGTACGCCGGGTCGAAAAAGACTTCGGCGGTGGAGAACGTCACGAAGTCCTTTGTGGTGCAGTGCCAGATCCGGTGGTCTTGACCAGTGTTCTGCCAGTCACGGTGATCACTAGCAACGTCGGCATCGACAACCGACGACCAGATCAGGTGGTACAGGTCGGTTTGCGGGTCGTAAAAGAACTCCGGGGCCCACGCGTTGTGTGCGCCGGCGATGCCGGACATGACGGGCAGCAATTCCTGCTCCGACCACGTGAGCAGGTCTTCGGAACTGGCATGCACGATGTAGGGGCTGCTCCAGCCGTCGGTCGCGAGCAGGTGGTAAAGACCACCTGGGCCGACTCCTATGAACGGGTCGCGAAGGCTGCATGTCCCCACAGTGCCGCGCAGCACAGGCTCGCCGCGGTTTACCGGCACGAACACTCGACCGTCGCTACTGAGCGCCAAATGTAAGGCTTCGTCAGCTGCTGTGAAGTACGACATGACCAGCATCAGCTGCGCTCTCCGCGATTTACGGATGATGTCGATTGCGTGTTGCGAGTCTGTTCGTCCTCTGAGGCCGCGGCGGTGGAGTTGCGCACGACGAGCCTTGTCGTGAGCCTGATGTTGTCGGTCAGCAAGCTCTGGCCCTCGATGATCGAAAGCAGCGCGCGTGCGGCGGTTTGGCCCATGTCATGCAAGGGCTGATGCACCGTCGTGAGCCCAGGGAAACTCTGGGTGGCCTGCGGCAAATCATCGAACCCGACCACCGAGACATCGTCGGGCACTCGCAGGCCGTGCGCGCGAGCAGCGTCAACCGCACCGAGTGCGATGAGGTCTGCGCCGGCCAGGATGGCGGTCGGTCTGTGGGTGCCGATGAGGTCCACAGCGGTGCGGAACCCGCACGCGTAGGAGAAGTCACACGTTGCCACCAGCCGGTCGTCGACTTCCAAGCCCGCCAACCGCATAGCTTCGACAAAGCCCTGGAAACGAACGGCAGAGCTTTGCAGGTCGGGCTCGCCTTTGATGTAGGCGATTCGCCGGTGCCCGAGGTCGATGAGATGTTGGGTCCCCGCGCGCATGCCCTCGTAATTGTCGACCGTGACGCGTGGCAGCGGCACATCGAGCTGGCGTGGGTCGATCACCACGCATGGCAGGTTTCGGCGCCGGATTAGTTCGATCGTTTCGGGTTCAAGGACAGGAGCAACAAGAAGGACGCCGTCGACCAAACCGCGGGCCAAGAGTTCGATCCGGTCCCGCTCCCGCGCGCCATCGTGATACGTCGCGTTGATGAGCAGTTCACGCTCTGCGTCGGCCAACTCCTCGGCGATGCCACGCACGATTTCCAATCCGTACTGCGCGGTCAGGTCAAGCGTGACGACCCCGATCAGGCCGCTGCGACCCCCCTTGAGGGAGCGCGCCACCACATTCGGGTTGTAACCAAGACGCTCAACGACGTCGAGGACGAGCCGACGTGTCTCATCCGATGCGCCCGGCTTGCCGTTGAGCACATTCGACACAGTCATCGCGGACACGCGAGCGTCGGCGGCGACCTGGGCGATCGTGACCCGACCTGCCATCTTGACCACCAATTCACTCGGCGCGTGCTCATGGAGCGTGGGTGTAGCGGTGAATCGCAGGCCGACTGTAACGATAAGCTTTTGGAAGTGTCAACGGAACATTGATAACACATCGGTAACACAAGGTTGGAGCCGGAAGTACGGACCTGACCGGGCGAAATGTCCGCAATACGGTAGGGAGAGGCCGGCAGCGTCAGCGGGGAATCAGATCGCGCCGTCGGACAGGTGCAGGTCGACGTCCCAGTTCCGATCGCAAAACAGCGTGTTTTGGACGACAGACAACTCGGCGACCTGGATCGATGAACGTCGCCCAGCCGTGGCGAGCGGCGCGCTCGGGTCACGGTCGGGATGGGTGAAGTAGACGATGAATGCACGTTCCGCATCTACGATCACGTCCGCGTGGTATCCCGGTCCGGCGTCATCGGATCGGGCGCCCGCAGTCGGCCCAGTGGCCTCCAGGATCCGTCCGGCTGGCTGCCACTCGGCGAGATCGGTGGACACGAACGCGCGCTGCCCGTCCCACGAGTCGACGATCAGCCAGTACCGATCTCGGAACGCGAAAACGTTCGGCCCTTCATGCCCACCGGGCGTCGTGAGCACGCGGCGAGGATTGCGCCAGGTGTACAGGTCGGTGCTATCGCACGCCCAGGTCGTATCGAAGAATGCCTCGTTCTTGTACCACATCCGGAAGCCGCCGCCCGGCAACGCAAAGACACACGCGTCGATGACAAAGTCGCTCTCCAGATCCAGTGCGCCATGGTGCGTCCACGTGACCATGTCCTCGCTCGTATAGTGATGGATGTGGCGTTCATGCCCAGCCCACCGGTCGGGGACGCCGCGGATATACGACACGTACATGTGGCACACACCGTCGTGCCAAACGAACTCCGGGGCCCAGAACGTGTTATGCCCGAACTCATGGTTCAGGCCCCGCAGAATGCCGCGGTATATCCAAGTCGCCCCACCGTCGACTGATGACGCTACGCCGATATCACTCCCGTGCACCCAGCTGACGTCCGCGGAGGGTGCGCTGGCCCGCCGAGCGGTATACAGCAGCCACCACGATTGCTCGTGATGGTTCCGAACAATGACCGGGTCGGCGGCGCCGTCGTACACCGGATCCCGGAACAGCGGCGCACTCATCTTCCGTCACTCACCTGCCGGTCACGAGTTCTTGCCTCCTTCGTGTGCGGCGGCGGCGCGGTCGTGCCCCGCACGATGAGGGACGTCGGCAGTTGCATGTGCTGGGTTGGCGGTGGATTTCCGTCGATAATCGAGAGAAGTGCCCGGACGGCGGCCTGACCCATGTCGTGGAGTGGCTGCCGAACAGTCGTGAGGCGCGGGAACGTCTGCATCGCCTGCGGCAGGTCGTCGAAACCGACGACCGATAGGTCGTCCGGCACCCGCAACCCATGCTTGCGCGCAGCATCGACAGCTCCCAGTGCAATCAGATCAGCACCCGTCATGATCGCCGTCGGCGCAAAGTCATCAAGCAGCTGCGACGCCGTGCGGAAGCCGCCGGCGTACGAGAACTCGCAGTAGGCCACCAGCCGATCATCGACGGTTAAGCCGGCAAGCCGCATCGCATCATGGAAGCCGGCGAAGCGGATGGTCGAACTTTCAAGATCGAGGTCGCCACCGATGTAGGCAATCCGCTCATGGCCAAGCTCGATCAGGTGCTCGGCAGCCCGCCGTGTTCCGTGGTAGTTGTCCACGGTGACGCGTGGCAACGCGACGTCGATGCGGCGTGGATCGATCACTACCGCTGGCACATTTCGCCCGAGCAACAGGGAAATTGTCGGTTCTTCCAGAACCGGCGCGATCATCACGACACCATCGACGAGGCCGTGTGTGAGGAAGTCGATCCGCTCGCACTCGCGCACGCTGTCGTGATAGGTGGCGTTGATCAGCGCTTCGAGTTCGGCATTCGCCAGTTCATCGGCGATGCCGCGCACTATCTCCAGGCCGTATTGCATGGTGAGGTCCAGGGTGACCACACCCACCATCCCGGTCCGCCCGCTCTTGAGGCTCCGCGCGGCGACGTTTGGAACATAGCCGAGCGATTCCGCGACCTTCTTAACGCGGCTACGCGTCTCATCAGAAGCACCTGGCTTGCCGTTGAGCACGTTGGACACAGTCATCGCCGAAACGCCGGCATCGGCCGCGATCTGCGCGATCGTGACTCGTTCAGACAACAAGGGCAGCCTCTCCTCGCCCACGGCACTTTCCGCCGTGGCATCAGCGCAAACTTACCGATAAAGCACCGACAAATCAACGCTGGTATCGACTGACCGAATTGTCTGGGATGCGGCATCCTCCGCGTCGACGAGTGTGAAGAACAACGGACGTCGGCCGCGTTTGGCAGACCCCATTCGTTTCCCGACTGTCGCTGACCGAGATGACCAGGAGAGTCGTCGCTCAGCCATTTTGCACAGGCCCAATCTTGGGCAGTCGATCCTCGCGCAACCGCTAGCCTGCGTGCCACGATGCGTGCAGCCGAGAGTATGGGCCTCCGGCCGCGACCATTGTCGCGTGGGTGCCGATCTCGACCGCGTGCCCTTGATCCAGGACCACGATGCGATCTGCTGAGCGAACCGTCGATAGCCGGTGCGCGACAACGAAGCATGTCCGCCCGCGGATCAGTGTCTTCAAAGCCTGTTTCACCAGCTCCTCCGACCCCGGATCTAACGCCGACGTTGCTTCGTCGAGAATGAGGATCTGCGGATCGCGAATGAGCGCGCGCGCGATGGCGATTCGCTGTCGCTGGCCACCCGATAACCCGAAGCCGCTGTGACCGATCGAACTTCCGATGCCATCGGGCAGCCGCTGAACGAATCCCCAGGCGTTAGCCGCTACCAATGCACGACGCACTTGGGCGTCGGATAGATCGGGTTGACCGTACGTCACGTTCTCGCGCACGCTTCCCGCGAACAGGAAGGCCTCCTGCGGCACGATAGCGAGATGGCGACGATACGTGCGGCGGTCGATCGTCGCCATGTCGCGGCCGTCCAACAACAACCTCCCCGATGTCGGTGTCACGAGCCCGACTACCAAATTCAGCACGGTTGACTTGCCCGACCCTGAGGGCCCCACGAAAGCGATCGTCTCGCCGGCCTCGACGTCGAGGTCAAGGTTGTCGATGGCGGGGTGCGCGTCGCCGTCCGGCGACACGACGTAGCTGTAGGTCACGCTTTCGAACGTGAAGGAGCCGCGGACGCCCGCGAGCCGAATCTTTCCCTCGTTGCCTTCTATATCTGGGGATTGAAGGACCTCGCCGATCGACCGCACCGCGTCCAGACCCTTCGTCATTGCAGGCGCCAAACTCATCAGGCCCGTCACGCTCGCGGTAAGCGTTACGAAGAAGCCACTCACAAGCACGACGTCACCCGGTGTCACACCGAAGTTACGGTCGTAGGCGATCCACGCGGCAATGAGCAGACAGCCGCTGCCAAGGAGCTGAAACGCGGTCCATGACAAGGAGCCGAAGAACCCGATCTCGGTGTCCACCGCAACGCCCGCGGACTGCACCTCGCGCAAACGATCGTCGATCCTCGACAACGCCGCGGGCTCGAGGCCATGTGCTCGCGTAAGCGGGACTAGCTGGGTCATCTCAATGACTCCCGACGATAAGCGCTCGACTGTTTGGCGGAAGGAGGCATTTCGCTCGCGCATCCGGCGACGCAATCCGAATCCAAGTGCGCCTCCGGTGGGCAGAGCGAGGAGCAGCAACGGTAGGAAGATCGGGACCTTGATCGCGGTGATGATGATGGCTCCGACCAGACTGCTGGCGGCGCCGATCCCCAGGTCGAACGAGTCCCGGACGGCGAGACCGATGTTCTCGACGTCCCGCATTACCTTGGACTGAAGAACGCCGGGGTCTGATCGACGGTGAAACCCGACCGAGAGCTGCTGCAGCCGCCGACATAGGGCGCCACGAAGGCTGGTCTCAACTTCACGGATTGCGTTGCTCACGGTGCGGACGTACCAAGTGTGCAGCGGCACATTTTGCACGAGCAGCACGAGCAGGATGGCAGCCTGGATCCACAAGTCATGCTCGGGGCGACGCTGAATGACGATGTCGATGATGTTGGCCGTCAGCAGCGGAAGCACCCATACCGGACTCGACTTCAGGACGAACAAGACAGCCGCCAACGTCAAGCGTAGCCGCTTGCTCGAGAAGAACGAGAGCAGTGCGCGTAAGGGCTTCTCGCCGCGGAAATCGTCTTCGATAAGACGGGGTCTGCTTACATCTGGACTAGGCACGTGTTCATCGATGACCCATCGATCGTCACATCCGTCCATCTCCGGCGGCGGCACGACGCTTGCCACGTTAACGTTAAAGGCACGTTGATTCAAGCTTGCCGGCAAGGACACGGACAGCGAGTCGGCCGTCTGCGCCACCACCGCGACGCGTAACGTTCAACCATCACTGACCTCGACAGTCGGAGGAGTCGCTTGCCAGGTCGGGTTACGGTCGCGCAGATCGCCGAGGAAGTCGGAGTCTCGGCGATGACAGTCTCAAATGTGTTGAACGGAAAGCCGGGCGCATCGGAGGAGACCCGACGGCGCGTCACCCAGGTCGCCGAACGGCTGGGGTACCAGCCGAACTTTTCTGCGCGAAATCTTAAAGGCGGCCGCACCGGGCTCGTCGGTGTCATCGCGTTGGACCTTACCAACCAGTACGGCCTAGAGATTGTGCGGGGAATCGCGGAAGAGCTCGCAAGCGTCGAGCGGGAGATGCTCATCAACGCCACCTACCAAGACGCGGCGCGCGAGAAAGACCGCGTCGAGTTCCTCGCCCGCGGGCTCGTGGACGGCGTGCTCATGGTCGCCCCCGTGCTCGAGGATCAGACGGTCACGTTTCTGCAACAAGCAGCCCTGCCCTGCGTGATAATCGATCCTCGCAAGCTTGATGTCTCGCTACCGCGGGTCAGCGTGGACAACTACCAGGGCATGCGGAAAGGGACCCAGCACCTGATCGATCTTGGCCACACACGGATCGGCTATGTCCGCGGTGAACCCGACATGGACAGCACGTCGATCCGTTACTCGGGATACCGCGACGCGCTGCGCTTAGCTGGGCTCGAAGTCGACGAACGATTGGTCGCCTCCTGCGATTTCTCATACGCCTGTGGTTTTCGGATAGCCACAACCATGATCGAGGACTTTGCCCCCACCGCCATCGTCGCTGGCGCCGACCTGATTGCGTTGGGCGCGATTGACGCGGCCAGGGCGCGGGGTCTCGACGTGCCCTCAGAGTTCTCTGTCGTCGGATTCGACGACCTGCCGCAGGCTGCCCAGAGCTTCCCCGGGCTCACCACAGTGCGACAACCTCTGCACGACATGGGTGCGACGGCCGCGCGCGCACTGCTGTCTTTGATCGACGGCCAGCAACTGTTGATGGACCACCTCGTACTGACCACCGAACTCGTCGTCCGAAACTCCACCTCGGCGCCGATAGCCGGCAGCCGACGCGGCTAGCGAGCGTAGCGAGGGGGTCGCGCGCCGTCATCGACACCACAGTTGAGGATCATGCCTCTAGCGAGCCCTCAACACCGTCCATTTAGCTCTTGTTTCGATTGAACATTAACGTTAAGTTGGCTGCCTGGCGAGGGTTTATGGAGGACCGACGGCATGACGGCCGACATCTTTACCGCAACCCCGCCCGGGCACGGCGGGGAGCCAACCGAACAACGGCCTGCCTCGCGTGCGACGAGCGGAGGCGCCCACGGGATGGCCAGGACGTTGCCAGCAGTGCGCCGCCGTCGACTTGCCGAGACGCTCATGAGCACAGGGGCACTCACCGTACGCGAGGTTGTCACAGCAAGTGCAGTGTCGGCGGCGACTGCCCGGCGTGACCTGGACGATCTTGCGCGACAGGGCATCGCGATGCGAGTGCACGGAGGTGCTGTAGCACACCACGTGCTTCACGAGACTTTTCTGCCGGCCGCGCCGTCTCATTCAGATGGCTGCCGTTGTTTCGCGGCGCCCAGCTGTCAGCAGGTCGAGACGAACGGCCGATAGGCAGTTCGTAGCTGAACCTCCGACATGAGCGACGACCGGGCGACCCGAGGAGGCCCTTCACAGAGTGAGGCGATCCAGTTGAGCGAGGATGATCTCGCCACGTCGGCGCAGCGACGGCTGGCGGCCTTCGTCGACCTGCGTTTCGGCATGTTCAATCACTTCGGCGTCGGAACGTTCACCGGCGAAGAGTGGGCGCTTCCTCATCAGAGCCCGGGCCTGTTCGCGCCAACGGCCGTCGATTGTGAGCAATGGGCGGCAGCGGCTGCTGCCGCCGACATGACCTACGGCATCCTCACCACCAAGCACCACGACGGATTCTGTCTATGGCCGACGAAGCTGACGACCAACAACGTCGCCCAGAGTGGCTACCCCCACGACATCGTCCAACAGTACGTCGATGCGTTTCGGGCTGCTGGTCTGCGCGTTGGACTGTACTTCTCGATCTGGGACCGGACTCATGGCATTGAGGCCTATGACACGCGGCATATCGCGACGGTCGATGGCAAACCCGAGCTGATGGTCGGACCGGACGAGGCCATCGGAAGCACGGACACGACCTACGTTCTCGGCCAGCTAAGAGAACTCCTCACGAACTACGGGCGCATCGACGTCCTGGTGACAGACGGATGGGCCTGGCAAATGGGACAGCAGGCCATCCCGTACGGACGAGTCCGCGCCCTCGTCATGTCCCTGCAACCGCACATCGTGATGGTTGACCATGGCGCGTTGTCACAGCCCTTCCTCGGGGACGCGATCATGTTCGAGGAACCGATGGGTATCACAGCGCCAGCGGGAAACTCCTACGCAGCGTGTCAGGGACAGACGATAAGCACGGGTTGGTTCTGGAATCAGGCGACGCCGACGGACGAGTTGATGCCGGTCGATGCGATCCTTAGCCACCTGAAGGATTTGGAGCCGAAATACACGTCGTTCCTCCTCAACTGTCCACCAAACCGTGACGGCAGGCTAGACGCCCGCGTGGTGGAGCGCCTGACCGAAGTAGGCGCAGCATGGCGCCCGAATTGGGATCGCCCGAGTCTGCCGACTCAGCCCGTTCGTTGTGAGTATCCCGTCACCCCAGTGAATGCTTACGGCAGCGACGAACGCGGTGTTCATGTTGCCGCGAACGCGATCGATGGGTTTAGTGACAAGAACTTCGAGACTTACTGGTCCACCGCAGGATCGGCTCTACCGCAGGAGCTCACAATTGACCTGGGCGGAACCTACCGTGGCGTTTGCGCGATGGAGTACCTGCCAGTGCAGTGGAATCAGTCGGAGACCGGCAACGGTGCCGTCACGGAATGTGTCGTACTCGCAAGCGTGGACGGGACCAGTTTTTCGCCCGTGGCCCGCGCGGAGTGGACTGACGATTCGAGCCTGAAGTTCGTTGAGTGGCCCGAGCAGCCTGCCGGCTTCATACGACTCAGCGTCAAAGACGCTGCCGGCGGGTCGGCAGGAATCGCGCACCTCCGAGTGGGTGGGAGGCACCATCCACCCCGCCGGATTGGTGGACGCTTCGACGAGAGCGAGCTGTACCGGATCACGTCGGCCGCGAGCGATGGTGTGCTGGGAGTTGATGCTGCAGGTTATGTGCGGCCGAGGGACGGCTCGCCAGTAACGCTGGGCGGCGAGGACAGCGGTCACCCGGAGTATTGGTGGTTGTCGCAGACCGCGGACGGCTACTTCAAAATCCGGCATGCGCCGAGTGGGCTAGTGATGCGAGCGGCCGGAACCTCGCGCGCAGACGGTGCCGCGGTCACGGCGGCCGCCGACGACGCGAATGCGCAGTCAGAATGGGCGGTGACGATTGTCGACGCCGGTTGCCACGCGATCGTCAATCGATTCAACGGCCTAGCCCTTCAGGTCGTGGTTTCCGACGGCGTCCGCCAGGTGCAACAACACAAATGGACCGGCGGCAAGCAGCAGCGTTGGTCGATCTCGCTAGTTGCGACGACCTGACTCTGCGACCTCCCACGTACTCTCGCCCTAGTTCTGCTCGCGGCTACGAGGGCAAGGCAGGGACCAGCCGAAGCGTAATCGCCTGCAGCTCGCGTGGGATGCACACCTCGACGGTGGATCCATCGTCCGTCAGCGCGGCGCCCGCGTCTGTCGCCGACGGATACAGCAGCTCGACCTCACCGACTGCCCAAGGCGCAGGCAGCCGGACGGTGTCGTCGGGTGACTGGCGGCGCCAGAGGGTGACTACGGCCTGGGTCTCGTCCCGCAGCCCGTGGCTGACCCACCCGTCCTCCCAGCCCGGAAGACCGAGCGGCCAGAAGGGCAGAGCGCCGGAGATGAATCGCCGGAGCTGTTGGAAGACCTGCACACCTTCACGAACCAGCGCGGACTGCGTGGGCGTCAGCCGGTTCAGATGACCGGACAGATAGAGCCGCCCTAGCAAGCCGGTCGACATGGTGTAGGCGATCGCATCGTCGGAGAAGTCGGGCTGCGGGTAGGACCACGACGCGGCTTGCTCGGGGGCGATGGCCATTGCCGCTGCGGCGGCGATGGGCGGGTAGTAGCGGTAGTCCTGCTGATCGCTGGTCGACTGCAGCTGCGTACACGACAACATCGCGTAGTCGACGCGCATGCCACCCGATGCGCAGTTCTCGAGCGTTACCTGAGGATGCCGAGCGGCGATGCCGTCGAGCCAGTCGAGCAGCGCGTAGTTGTGCCCCAGCAACCCGAGTCCGAGCGATGGACCGGTGGCGTCGGTTCCTAGGCCGGGATTGATGTTGTAGTCCAGCTTGAAGTACTCGATGCCCAATGTCGCGACGAGTCTGTCGACGACCTGGTCGAGATGGGCGCGGGCAGCTGGATGGCGCAGGTCGAGGTGGAAGCGGCCGCTCTCGACGACGCGCTGGCCACGGCGGACGAAGAACGCTTCGTCGGGCAGCTGCGCCGCGACCGGGCTGGTCGCCCAGACGACCTCGGGCTCCAGCCACAGGCCCGGCGCCATCCCTCGGTCCCGGATGTGGTCGATCACGGCGAGCAGCCCGCCCGGGAAGCGCCAAGTCGACGGCTCCCAGACTCCGACGCCGTCCCCCCAGTTCGCACCCTCGGCGTACCAGCCCGCATCGATGCAGAACACCTCAGCGCCAACGCTGGCGGCGCTGTCGATCAGGGGAAGCAGCTTCTCGGTGGTGGGATCGCCCATCAGCGTATTCATGTAGTCGTTGTAGATCACCGGCAGCGATTTGTGGTCGGGGTGCTGTCGGCGGAAGTGTCTGCGGGACCGGGTAAGTGCGACCGCGGCCCCCTCGAGGCCGCGGTCGCTGAAGGCGACGGTCACGGGGACGGTCCGGGTGGACTCGCCCGGTGCGAGGGTCTGCTGCCAGTCGTGCTCGGCGTCCGTCGGGCCGAGCACACTGACGTACGCAGCGCCGCGCCGCTCGCCGACCTGCCAGTGCCACGACCCGTTGTGCTCCACCTGCCAGGCGACGGCTGCCTCGTGGTCGTCGGCTACCAGCACGCCCACGGGCAGCGAACCGTCGGTCGACCAGCCCCCGCGGGCGGTCCGCTCGAAGCAACCACGGGGGTCGTGCTCGTGACGCGACACATCGGGCAGCAGCTGCCGAAGAGTGCCTGACTGCCAACGGTTCTCGGCGAGCCCGTCGTTGTCGGCGTACCACAACCGAAGCCGGTCGAGGCGATCGTCGGGCGCGTCAAGGGCGAACGTGGCGGAGCTCACTGAGGTCAGCTGCACTGCGGCGGCGCCGGTGTTGCGCACCTCGGACGTGACCCGAAGCGAGTCCACGTCTTCGCCTTTGGTCAGCGTCGTGCGAATGTCGAGGCCGGTCACTTCGTCGATGCTGCGGAGCAGCAGGGCGGAACCGCCGTCGACGTCATGCACGCTGTGTCCGACATACCGCGCTCGAGTGCCGACCACGGAGTCGACATAGCGCCGTGGCGGCCAGCCGTGCCCTTCCGTGACCACGCCGATCTGGACCAGTGCGCAGGGAAAGCTCGACGACAGCACGCGCGCGTGGTGCAGTCGTATCTCGGTCAGCCCCACAGACCCCGTCGGCAGCACTGTGCACCGCACCGTGAGCGCGCCAACAACCCACGTGATGCCCGGCTCGGACACCGATCACTCCCAACCAGGACTCGACTGAAGACTCACGAAAGGGCTCAGGCCAACTGTGCGCCGAGGCGGAGAACGAGGTCGACAGCGTGTTTCACTGTAACGTTAAGGCACCCGCGCGCCAAGGATCCACTCCGACCTGGCTTGTGCTCAGAGATTCGCAGCTTTGCTGCCTACCAAGACCGCCTGCGCCGACTCGCCGCAACCGACTCGAAATCAGCTATTGATGTTGTGGAAACTTTAGCGCTATGTTCGCCCTTACTTGCCGAAATCTGGCTCAGCAGACGCGCAGGGGACAGCACCGGCACGCAACGGGGGATCCATCCGGTTCGCGCTCGCCGTGGCCCCTCGCCGGTGAGCCAGTAGGCAGAGAGGTACACATGTCTAGATTGCGATCGG
>DATCFU010000264.1:0-6671 GCA_036509315.1 Acidothermaceae bacterium | reverse complement strand
GAGCCAAACTGCACACATGGACAATCTCGAAGAATTCGTTGGCAAGTGGCTGTTAGCGAACGCCGAAGCCGCCGGCTTGCCCGTAGGCCGAAAGGCTGAATCTTTCTTGGTGATGTCCACGCCCTGACGCTGCGGCAGCGTGAAGGGGCGTGAATCCGAGCACCTTGAGTGCTCGCTGTCAGCTCGTTCCCAGGTTTCGCGCCGATGCTCTTTGTACGGGGGCAGCCGGTAAGGCGGTCCGAGACAACAGTCCAGACGAGGGAGATCCGCGCATATGAGTTCACCTTTCGGACCGACGCACGGCGCCGGCGAGCCGGCAGCTGAAGAGCTGGTCGTAGGCGCACCGAAAGCTCGCCGCGGCACCACCACCGCCATCGCGTTGATCACCGGCGGAGCGGTTGTCGGCGGCATTCTGGCCAGCACACTCGGCGCATCGGCGTCCTCCAACAACGCGTCCTCGAATACCCCATCAGCGGTTACCGCTGCCGTGTCGAGCTCGGCTCCAGCGCCTTCGAGCACCGCGCCTGGCACCAAGAAGGTTCGCCCCGCCTTCGTCGTACCACTGACCGGCAAGGTCATGGCCGTCGGCACTGACAGCGTCACGATCGCGACGACGGCCACTAGTTCGACGCCGTCGACCACGAAGCCCTACAGCGTCACCAGCACGACCCATATCTCTATCAACGAGAACGGTCCGGGCGCCCTGACCGGTGTCAAGGTCGGGGACACTGTCTCGTTCAGCGTCACGACAACGGGCGGCACGGTTCTCGCTGATCTGCGCGACGGCGTAGGCCCGGCTGCTGGTGCCTTCGGTGGCCCTCGCGGCCGCGGCCCGGGTGGGCCCGGCGGCTTCGGCGGCATCATCGGCGTCGCTCCTGAAACCGGCACCGTCACAGCTGTCGGCACCGACACGCTCGGCATCAAGACCAGCACGGCCACGACCACGACCACCTACAGCGTGCCGAGCACCAGCCACATCTTGAAGGCCGGTACCGCTAAGCCGACGCTCACCGACGTCAAGGTTGGTGACACCGTCTTCTTCACCGTCACGACGAAGGGCGGCACCGTCATCGCGAACCTGTTCGACGGCAAACTGCCGGCGTTCGCGGGTCACGCAGGCCCCGGTGGCCCCGCGTTCGGGTTCGGTGGCCGCACTGGGAACGGACCGGAGGCGCCAGCCGCATCGGCGAGCCCGACGACAACCGGCACGAACACCTAAGCCCTGCTGTAGATCGACCTGATCGTCATCCGCTTCGCCGGCCCCTCGACGTCCCACGTCAGCTGAAATCGGTTCCGTGAGATGACGGTCCAGGATCCGCTGTAGATGTCGGGCGCGCAGCCGTGCACGAAGGTGTCGCCGCCCGACGAGAGATCGGCACGATGAAAGAACCTGCCGTCGTCGAAGGCGGCGTCAACAACGCAAGGCAAACAAGGCCGGACGGCGACGAGCAGGCGCCGTCCGGCCTTATGCGTATCGGCGGCCCACTGCAATTCCCCCGCCTCGACCCAGCTCAACCCATCACCCTGAGCAGTGAAGTCAGCAGTGCCATGAAACGTCCCCGCAGCACCGCGCAACGAGTCAACGATCTCGCGGTCGACAACCCAGGTTCCGCTCAAAAACGCCGCTACGTGGGCGACCGGGTAAGCCATCGGCTCAAACCAAGCGGCGGTCGGTTGCCCACCGGGTGAGCTCGTGCCGGTTCGACAGCTGCAGCTTGCGCAGGACGCTCGACACGTGGGTCTCGACCGTCTTCACCGAGATGAACAGTTCCTTCGCAATCTCCTTGTAGGCGTAGCCGCGCGCGATGAGCCGCAACACTTCGCGCTCGCGCTGCGTGAGTGCGTCGAGCTCAGGATCGATTGCGGGCGCATCGGTCGCAGCGAACGCGTCGAGGACGAAGCCGGCAAGTCGCGGCGAGAACACGGCATCGCCGGCGGCGACCCTGGTCACTGCGTCAGCGAGGTCGTCGCCGGAAATCGTCTTGGTGACGTAGCCGCGTGCGCCAGCCCTAATCGTGCCGATCACGTCGTCCGCGGCATCCGAGACGGACACAGCGAGAAAGCGGACGTCGGGCAGCGCGGGCAACACCTGTCGCAAGACCTCAACGCCGCCACCGCCAGGCAAATGCACATCAAGCAGGACGACGTCGGGTGCGGTCGCTGCGATGCTGGCGACCGCGCTGGCAACATCTTCGGCCTCCCCTACGACCTCGATGCCGTTGCCAAGTTCGGCCCGCACGCCAGCCCGGAACAACCGGTGGTCGTCGACGATCACGACGCGAATTTTCACGTTGCTCATCATGCGCGTGCCATCGCAGACGACATCTCGAGCCGCACTTCTGTACCGACACCGGGAGCGGTGCGCACCACCGCGTGCCCACCGTGCCGCTCCATGCGACCGACGATCGATTCCTTCACTCCAAGCCGATCTGACGGCACTGCGTCGGGGTCGAAGCCACGACCGCGGTCGCGCACGAAAACCGTTACCTTCGCAGGTTCGATCTCGGCGTAGACAGAGATGGTCGCCGTCCCTGCATGTTTCGCCGCGTTGATCATGGCCTCGCGCGCGGCCTGCAGCGTCGCAGACAACGCCTCGTCAATGCGGCGCTCACCGACGACCACGAGCTCGATGGGCACGCCGTGGTCGTCTTCGACCTCGGCTACGACAGCCTCAAGGGCCTGGCCGAAGTCGAGTTGTTGGTCAGGCGGACGTCGATAGAGCCAGGTCCGCAACTCGCGTTCCTGTCCGCGAACCAGCCGCTGCACTTCGCGCGGATCATCGACGTGGCGCTGGATAAGCGCGAGCGTGTGCAGCACCGAGTCGTGCAGATGGGCCGCAAGTTCGGCACGCTCCTGCTCCCGGATCCGGGCCCGCCGCTCTGCGGACAGTTCACGCATCGTGCCGAGCCACCAAGGGCCGGTGATGACGGCGACGCCCGCGACCATCACGACCGCCGCGAGCAGTCCATTGCGGATCTCATTCAGTTGTCCGTGGTACGCGAGGAACGTGGCGGCACCCGCGATGACGAGACACGCGCCGCCGATCGCGCTCGCAACCGCGGGCGGCCGAGCGCTACCAACCGCCGCCTTGCGCCACCGAGTGCGCTGCGACTCGTCGGCCTGCCACCACAAGACTGCAGCACCGAATCCGGTCAGCGCGAGCGGCCACATGAGTTCGGCCGGCAGACCAAGACCAAGAGATTGGACGGCGAGGACGCCCCCGATCGTGAGTGCGCCGATCGCCACGTACTGGCCACGCCCGTCGAGTCGACTCGCACGGGTCGGTGGCTGGCCGGCAGGCGCGGGCGCCGCTGGCACGAAGACCCAAAACGCGGCATACATGGCCAGGCCGGCGCCGGCGGCAAAGGTCAGCACGATGAACGCGATCCGGACCACGAGCACGTTGACGCGTAGGTGGTCGGCGAGACCGCGGGCGACGCCGGCGACCATTTGGCCGTGGCTGGCGCGGGTCAGTTTCGGTGGCACCCCACGATCGTCACACGTCGCGAGCAAACCGGCGCGGTCACCTGCACAAACTCAGGGTCCAGTCAGGGTAGTTCCCGATGGGCGCTGCGTCAGATAGCCGTCAGGATCATCGCTATGAGCCAAGACTTTTCCAATCCTGCTGGCACGCCGTCGAGCAACCCCGGCGGTCCGGCGACGGGGCGTTTCAACGTGCGTCAGCTCCGCCGAAGCCGCGACGACCGGATGATCGGTGGAGTCTGTGGTGGTCTCGGGCGCTACGTCGGCATCGACCCGATCATCTTCCGCATCGTGCTCGCGGCGCTGGCAGTCTTCGGCGGCGTCGGCCTCCTGCTTTACGCCCTGGCCTGGCTGCTGATACCCGAGGACGGCACGGACGTCTCCGAACTCCACCGTTTGTTCCAGGGCCACCCATCGCCAGCACCGATCGTCGCCGCGATCGTCGTCGGTGTCATCGGCGTCATCGCCGTGACAGAGGTCGCGTACCACCGACGGGGACGCTTTGAAGTCTTGCTCATCGTGCTTGCCGTCGTCGCGGTCGTCGCGCTGACCAGTCGGTCGCGTGGCGTGCCGTCGGCGACCGCTCCGTTCACGCCACCCCCATACGGGACGCCGCCGCGACCGTATGGAACGCCGCCACCTCCCTATGGGACACCGCCGCAACCGCACTACGCGACGCCGTCGCCTTCCTCTGGGACGCCGGACGCTTCCGAGCCGACCACGCAGTCTCAACCGCCGTACGCCGCACCGCAGTACGCCGCTCCCCAATACGCCGCACCGCAGCACGCCGCGTCGCAATACAGCGCCCCGCAATACAGCGCCCCGCACTACACGGCGCCATTGGGACCGCCGGCCGGCTTCTCGCCGTCCCGGCCGGTCTACACGCCACCGCCGGGATACGCGCCGCCACCGCCGACGCCACCGCGCCCGCCGTCGTTCCTCGGACCGATCGCGATTAGCGTCGGCGTCGTCATCGTCGGTGTGCTGTTCGCGCTCGACGCTTCGAACTCGATCTCACTTAGTGCGCAGGCAATATTCGCCGCGTCGCTACTTACCGTCGGGCTGGCGCTCGTCGTCGGAACGTGGATCGGACGAGCGCGTGTGCTCATCGCGTTCGGCGCGGTGCTCGCAATCGCGCTCGCACTAACGGCGACGGTCGACGTCCCGTTGCGCGGCGGTATGGGCAACCGCACGTACTCACCGACGTCTGCGGCCGACATCCCACCCACGTATCGCCTCGCGATCGGGCACCAGACAATCGACCTCACCGCGCTGAATCTCGCTGGTAAGAAGGTTCAGGTGACCTCAAGTGTCGGCATCGGGGAAGTGGACGTCCGGGTGCCGCCGAACGTCAGGCTCGTCGTTCACGGTCGCGCCGGATCCGGAGACGTGAACGTGAACGGCGACAACAACGGGGGAAGCCACGTCGATCGCACGCTCGCGCTGCCCGCGATCGGGACAGCGGTCGCCGGTGAGATCGACCTTGACCTGCGCGTCGGGCTGGGCAGGGTGTACGTCGACCGAGAGGTTCCACCCCTCCCCGAAACAACGGTGCCAGCCTTACCTTCGGCGCCAGCTCCACCAATCCCAGGCAGCGCAGGGGTAACCCAGTGAAATGGAAGATCACATCATGAAGCGGCATGAGCCCGATTGGACATCACTGATCGCTGGCGTGACCTTCTGTGCCATCGCGCTGGCATACCTCGGTGGCGAGGTCACCCACCGAAGCCTTGAGTTGCGCTGGGTCGTGCCCATGCTGCTCATCGGACTCGGCGTCGCCGGACTCGCGGGCACGTTGGTGCGCGCCCACCGGATGTCAGATACCGCTGTTACTCAGGTGGCTGGTGATCCGACGGCTGCTACTCCGACGGCTGTTACTCCGACGGCTGTTACTCCGACGGATAGCGCAGACCAATCTGACGACGAACCTCATCCATCGTCTCCATGATCGAGACCGTCTCTGCCAGCGTCAGGATCGGGCTCTCGGTAAGCCCGGCTCGCAGGCAGCGGCCAACTTCTGCTGCTTGATGCCGCAACCCCTGGCCTTCATGTTCGATGTTGAAATGTTCGACCTCGCGCTCGCGGGTAATGAGGCGGAACGAGGTCGGTGCGTAGAAGACACCGTCGACCTCGATCCGCGCGTCGGTCCCGTTGATCGCCGCCTGGTTCGCGCTGAGCGTCTCCAGCGTCGTGAACGCCACCGCCTGCCGACCGCCTTCGTACTGCAGGACAACCGTGGTCTGCGCGTCAACGCCCGTGAACGCGGGGTCGCTCACAGCGGTGACCTTGCGCGGCTTGCCGAAAATCATCGACGCGAACGAGATCGGGTAGATACCGAGATCGAGTAGCGCGCCGCCGCCGAGCACGGGTGCGAACAAGCGGAAGTCAGGGTCCTCGACAAACCACTGGCCGTGGTCGGCGATCACGGAGCGGATATCTCCGAGCCGACCCTCTTTGATCAATTCGCGAATGCGCACGACGTGTGGCAGAAACCTCGTCCACATCGCCTCCATCAGGAAGGTCCCACGAGCCTGCGCAGCATCGATGAGCTCGCGCGCCTCGCCCGCGTTGATCGTGAACGGCTTCTCGATCAGCACCGCCTTACCGGCGTTGATGCCCAGCATGCCGCCGTCCCGATGCCACGGGTGCGGAGTCGCGACGTACACGGCGTCGACGTCGGGATCCTCCGCAAGCGCCTCGTAAGTAGCGTGCCGCTTCGGGATGTCGAACCGGTCGCCGAACGCATCGGCCGACTCCTGGCTCCGCGACCCGACCGCAACCACCTCGGCGTCCGGCAACAGTTTGAGGTCACCCGCGAAGGTGGCGGCGATACCGCCGGTCCCGATGATTCCCCACCGAATCGGCTGGTCAGCTGCGATCGCCACAGGTCTCTCCCCTTCGTGCACCGGGTGTGTTTGCGAACGATAGCAATAGGGTCGGGCCATGCCTTCGAGCCTTCGCGCCTGCATCGACGATGCACTAGCGGGGACGACGGCGGCATCTCTTACGGCTGGCGTCGAACGCCTCATCGGTAGCTACCGGTCAGGCGCAACTCCAGTCACCCCGATCCTCGCAAGGCCCGACGACGTGCTGGCCTATGCGGCCTACCGGATGCCTGCGACGTACGCCGTTGCTCGCGCCGCACTACAACAGCTGCAACTCGTCCTCCCCGATCTTCAACCGCGCAC
>DATCFU010000263.1:0-28658 GCA_036509315.1 Acidothermaceae bacterium | reverse complement strand
CTGAGCCCTGCCGCCTGGGCGGCCCTGACGTATTCGATCGCGTCGGCCAGAGTGAACGCGACCTCTTGAACGGGCGTCGCACCCGCCTCGGCCATGTGGTAACCGGAGACGGAGATCGTGTTCCAGGCAGGCAGTTCGGTCTTGCAGTAGGCGAAGAGATCGGTTGCGAACCGCAGCGACGCCCGTGGCGGGAAGATGTAGGTACCGCGGGCGATGTACTCCTTCAGGATGTCGTTTTGCACGGTGCCGCGCAGAGCGGAAGCCGCGATGCCGTTCTCCTCGGCGACCATCTGATACATGAGCAACAGCAAGGCCGCTGGCGAGTTGATCGTCATGGACGTCGAGACCTGGTCGAGCGGGATCTGGTCGAACAGCGTGCGCATGTCATCGATCGAGTCGATCGCGACGCCGACCTTGCCGACCTCACCCGCCGCCATGGGGTCGTCGGAGTCGTACCCCATCTGAGTCGGCAGGTCGAACGCGACGGACAGCCCCGTCGTCCCGGCTGCTAGTAGTTGGCGGTATCGGCGGTTGGACTCGGCTGCCGATCCGAAGCCCGCGTACTGCCGCATGGTCCACAGCCGGCCGGTGTACATGGACGGATAGACGCCGCGGGTAAACGGGAAAGCACCCGGCTCCCCCAACGCGGCGGCCGGGTCGAAATCGGCCAACGCCGAGCTGTCGTAGACGGGCTCGATCGGCAGCCCGGATTCCGTCTGACCCGCCATCGCCCCAGTATGGGCCCGGCGGAGTTCGGTTACTCTGTCCCGGTCATGGGCTCAAATCTGCGGCGTGGTGGCCGCCGCCGCAGCGCACTCGCCGCGTCCTTCTGCGGCGCACTGATCGCATCGATGACCCTCGCCGCGTCGTCCGACATCGCGCTCGCCGACGACGTCCCGATCGGTGGCCCTGCACTCGGGCAAGCAGGGATCGTGGTCGACCCCGCCCCCGGGGTACCCGCTCTGCCGGGCATCACAGCGACGTCATTCGTGGTCGCCGACGCCGACACCGGCGACGTGCTCGCGGCGAAGAACGCGCACGCCAAGCTGGCGCCAGCTAGCACGCTGAAGACCCTGACCGCGCTGACCGTGATCCCCTTGCTGCCGACGAACCTGCCCGTCGTGGCGGGGCGTGATGCGCCCAGCACCGACGGCACCAAGGCCGGCATCGTTGCGGGCACGACCTATACGGTCGACAACCTGTTCACCGCGATGCTGATGATGTCGGCGAACGACGCTGCGGTCGCCCTCGCCGACGCGAACGGCAACCTGCCGGACACGCTCGCGCAGATGAACACCCTCGCGGCGCACCTTCAGGCTGACGACACGGTCGCCTTGACGCCGGACGGCCTCGACGCGAAGGGCCAATCGTCGTCCGCCTACGACCTCGCGCTGATCTTTCGGGCCGGACTGACGGTGCCGCAGTTCCTGTACTACCTCTCGCTCAAGACGGCCCAGTTCCCGGCACCGAAGGGGCAGACCTTCCAGATCCAGACGCACGACCGGCTGCTGACGTCGTATCCCGGCATGCTCGGCGGCAAGAACGGCTACACGGTCGCGGCGAACGCGAGCTACGTCGGCGCCGCGAAGCGCGACGGCCATACGATCATCGTGTCGGTGATGCGCGACCAGGCGAACTTCTGGCCCGAGGTGCAGGCGCTGCTCAACTGGGGCTTCGCTGCCGACGGCCATGTGACACCGGTCGGCGACTTGGTCGCACCGCTCGAACCCGACCTCCCGGCGGACCCCTCCCTCACGCCGTCGGTACAGCCGACCGTGCGGGCGCTGACGGTGACCGCCGCTCCGACTCCTGCGGCGCCGGTCGCGAAGGCTGCTGTCAAGGCGTCGTCGCGCACCACATCGGACGGCGTCGGGATCTCGGCTGTACTGATCTGGTCTGCGGTTGGTATCGGCGCGCTGTTCTTCCTCGCCGCTTCGTGGCGATTCACCCGACGCCGTCATATGGGCGAGACCGACGAGCGATATCTCGACGGCCTCTCGCGACTCTCGAGCCTCGACGACCTAGCGTCGAAGTAGGTCGCACCTTCGTCGGCCATCGCGATGCCGACGGGTGGGACTAGGCGTCGCGACGTAGGTCTCGGATCTCCGGCTGTTGTTGGAAGCCGGCTGACTTGTAGGTGGCGACACCGCCGACATTAGAGCTCCGGGTGTAGACCACGGCGCTCGACGATCCGAGACCCTGGAGTGCGGCCGCCCCGGCGACAGTGATCGCCCTGCCGTAATCCCGCCGCCATCGTGTGCCAGCGCCCGTCCGTGAACGTCGACGTGTCGAACGACGCCCGCTGTACAGCGACCCGATCGTGCACTTGATCCGGCCCGACCACCTCGATCCGCACACCCGAGTCCGGCACCTGTTCCGTGAGGTCACGGCGCAGCGGAGTCCACGGCTCGTCGGTTTTCCAGCCGTCCTCAAGGAACAGGTCTTGGACCAGTGCGTCCGCCGGCGCCTCGACGGACACCTTCCCCCGCGGCAGTACGCCGCTCTCTGGCTCCGTGATGTCGTCAACCAGCTGTTGCGCGAGCTCTTCGTCACGCCGAGCGCCGGGCGCCATCGTCACCCGCAACAGGTCGGATCCGTCTAGGAAGCCGATGGCGAGAATCTGTCCATCACGGCTCCAGTTCCCGACTGCCGCGGCGGTCGTCTCTGCACCCAACCGCCAGCACCAGCCCAGGTCGCCTGGATGCAGTTGGAACGGCGCTCCGTCGTATTGCCACTCGCGCAGGACGCCGACGGTTTCCCTCAGTCGGTCGACCGTTGGCGTGCTCAACACAATCGCCATGCCCCGATCACACACCACCGCGGTTGAAATGCGCACCCAGGTTTCGGTCGTGACGAAATCAGCCAGTGGATTGGGGAGTTGGCGACGCGCTAGTCGGGGCAGCCGATGGGGGCACGGACGGCGGTGGCGCGGAGCTTGGCGCACCGGATGCCAGTGGCGGCCACCCCGGCGGGTCGAACAGCGTCACGTGTGCGTAGTGCGCCGGTGTTTGTTGTTGTTGGTCGTGGCTGTCGGTGTAGTTAAACACCGCGGCCACGGGGTCGTCGAAGCCGTCCGTGCCCGGAAAATCCCCAGGAATGAAGGTGAACCTGAACGACCACGTGCGCCCAGGCCGCACGCCCGTGATCGGGCACACGATCGCTCCGTTGGCTGTGCAGGTCGGCGGCGGGTCGCTGACCTCGTCGGAGGGATCGGAACCTTGGAAGAACATCTCGGCCCATCGGTTGAATGTGCCTCCCTCATTCACGATCGTGAGGGTGACATGAACCGGCTGACCAAACACCACGTGCGTCGGTGATACCTGGACACTGACCTTGAAGTTGAGCTGGCTGTCCACCGTCACACGTGCGGCTGTCGGCGACATGCGGCGCGGCGGTGGAGTCGTGATCGGCGGCGTGGGAGCCCCGTCGGTTGCGGCGGGTGAGGAGGCGAACTCAGTAGAGAAAGCAGGCCCGCTCACGCTGGCGGCGGGCAGGCTGGTAGCCGGGCTCACCAACGGACTATCTGACGAGGTGACCGGCCCAGCCGTGCTTGCGACAGGGCTACGGGCCCCTGTGTCGCGCCACGGGTGTCCGACCAGCGCGACAACGACCACCGCGGCGACGACGCTCACCGCGCTTGCCGCGACAAGGCCAAGCTGACGGTGGCGCGAACCGAACACGCCGTCTGCCATAACGACGCCTTTGGTCGCCCTGGCAAACGCCTGCAGTGCCCATTCGGTTGTCAAACGAGGTGGGCTTCACTTACCCACTTGCCGCGATGGGACGCTGACGTCATGACCGTTGCGTTCAAAATCCAGACGACCGTGATGGCTCCGCCCAGTCGGGTCTTCGCCGCGTCGCTGAGCATCGACGATCACCTCGCATCCATGGCATCGTCGGGCGAGCAGGTCATTGGCGGAGTTCCGGCAGGACGGATCGGCCTCGGGCAGAGCGTCACGTGGCGGGCGCGCCACTTCGGGATCAAGTGGACGATGACAAGTCAGATCACCGAGCTTGACGAGCCCGATCGCTTCGTCGACGCACAGCTTCGTGGGCCGTTCATTCGACGACGCAACTACTACCTGAAGGCCTCACTGGAAGGTAGGCAGTGACGCGCGCGCAACAGGGCAAACCGTTTAGTCGGGCCTAGGTGTCCGCAGCTTCGTACAGGCGAGTCGTCACGGATGAAAGGAGCGAGTCGACTGCCGCTTCGTCAAGCGTCGCTCCCTCGCCGTGCCGAAGAGCGACTGCAGCATCGATCACGTCGGTGTCTGGCCAGCGCGCACGAGCCCAAGCTGCACCCTCCAGTTTCGAGCCGAGCACGTCCTCCACAGCGAACCGCCAAGCCCGGCACGCGTTCAACACCGAATACAAGGTCGCCTTCTCGTGAGCGCGATGCCATGCCATGGATTCACACATAGCTTCGAGGAGGGTGCTGTGAGGGACATCAGCGAAGATCTCTCGGGACGGCGGCCCGCTGATCGTTACACCGGACCGATGCGCGATTGCCCGGTCCAGCACGTACCAAAAGCCAGGCTCCGGTGTTGGGTCCAGGTGCACCGTCGTCGGCATCCGTGGTCCGCCGTTGGCATTGACCTCAAAGTCAGCACCTTCAGGACGTGACTCTGCGACTTCGCGGCGATAAAGCGTGAACTCCACGCCGCGCGCCGGGCAGGCCGCACTCGCTTCAACGACGGCTGCCGCCACCGATTGCCGTTGCTGATCGGTAAGCGCAGCGTTCGATACCGCGACGATGTCGATGTCGCTCTCACCGGGGACATACCCGCCCAGGGCTACAGAGCCGACGAAGTACACGCCGACAAGATCCGTACCGAGGACGCTAGCCAGAGCGTCCGCTACTTGATGACCGAAGATGGCGACTTCGCGCGTGGCGACCATGCTCATGAGCGCTTGAGGAACCTCAAATAGAACGCCGCGAATACGAGCACAATCCCGACGCTGGAGAACAGCCGCGGCCAGAAATGGTTCCTGAAGAACAGCAGGTCCACCCCGACCACGACGGCGACCATCGCGAGCACGCAAAGCGCGATGACTGTCTGCCTTCCCATTGCTTATGCCTACTCTGCGCGACGGAGCCGAGCAAGAGCACCGCGCGTTCCAGGCCCGGGCCCGCTAGGGCGTAAACGCGGACTGCTCTAGCCTTTGGACCTATGGATTCTCGCGATCAGTCACGTCGGCAAGCAGTCGCGGCCGAGGCCGCTCCAGCGGCCCTTGGTCCCTACAGCCAGGCGATCGTCGCCGGCGGTTTCGTCTTCTGCTCAGGAACCGTCGGCATCGATCCGCAGACGGGGCAGGTAGCCGAAGGCATCGAGGCACAAACTGAGCAAGCCCTGCAAAACATCGCCGCCATTCTCAAAGCGGCTGGCGCGTCCATGGCTGATCTGGTGAAGACCACCATCTTCTACGCCGACGTGGATGACTTCGCGAAGCTGAATGAGGTGTACGCGCGGCACATGCATAACCCGCCGCCCGCCCGGTCAGCACCAGCGAACGTCAAACTGCCGCGCGGCCTACTCGT
The DNA here is from genome assembly GCA_036509315.1 of Acidothermaceae bacterium. GTDB lineage: Bacteria > Actinomycetota > Actinomycetes > Acidothermales > Acidothermaceae > PALSA-607. Next base: position 23,119 of record DATCFU010000263.1, on the reverse strand, counting down.
ATCGATCGAAGCCATCGCACTGCTGCCGACCTGACGTCCTTCCTTAGGCGCGAGTGCGATCGAGGTGCTGGAGCAGGTCGTGCGCGGCCAGTTCAACCTCTCCGCTCGTGAGCCCCAGATGCCACAGCGAGAAGTCCGGCCAAGAGTGAGCCTCGAGGTAGTCGTTCTGCTGCTCCGCAGCAGGTTGCACGTCCCTCCAGTCGCTTGAGACGACGTACTGGTGTGCGTCGATCAACTTTCGGCAGTGCGTCACCGCCGCAGTGTTCAGGAGGTATTTCGCCATAGGATCGTGTTCCCGTCGGCGCGGGTGCTCAATCGCATCACCGATCGTCGGCGTTCACGTCGGCAAAGACCACCCCCACCACGTTGCCAAACGCTGCCACCGAGCTTCGGTACTTGACTGGCTTGGCTTCCAGCACTCGCCACCGTAGAGCCCAGGCACACAGCGGACGTTCGCCGGGCGTTGTGGGCCGCGTAGCGTGACGCCATGTCCGACACCCCTGTTCGCAAGGTCGCCGCTGACGCGCTGACTCCTGGGCACCCGACGCCCGGCGTGTTGCGCGAGGAGGCGATTGTCGTTGGTGATCTGTGGTCTGGGCGGGCACTCACCGAACCTGGTGTGGCCAGCGAGTGGCATCACCACGGGGAGCACGACACGATCGCCTACGTCGTGCGCGGCGCATTGCGAGTCGAGACGGCCACCGACGTCGTGCAAGGCGAACCCGGAGACTTCGTGCACGTGCCTGCCCACACCGTGCATCGCGAAAGCAACCCAACGACAGAGACGTCCGAAGTCGTCGTGATTCGTCGCGGCGCCGGGCCGGTCGTCGTCAACGTTGACGGACCGGCAGAGCCAACCTCAGGTTGAGGTTGAGTCTGCGGGCGAGCCAAGACCAAACGCGAAGTCGCGGTCGGTGCGCCACACCCCGTCGTCCCCGCGTTCGAAGAGACCGAAATGCTCGACCGTGAACGCGGCCTCGTAGTCGGCCAGTTCGCGGTACGCGTGATCAAGAACCTCGGGCGGGACGTCGTGGGCGACCGTCACGTGCGGGTGGTAGTTGAACTTCAGCTCATGGGCAAGGGGCCCACTGCGAACCGCGCGCTCGACCCGCTCGCAATCGCTGATGCCGGCCGCCAGGGCCACGAAAACCACCGGCGAGACCGGCCGGAAGCTACCCGTTCCCCGCAACTGGATCTCGAACGGCCACTGCTGCGCCGCCACCGACTCGAGATGCGCGACTACCGCCGCCAACTGCGAATCGTCGAGGTCGGTCGGGGTGATCAACGTGACGTGTGGTGGAATCGCCAGCGCAAGCGGGTCGCCGAGATCTTCACGCCACTTCGTCAGTTCGGCGCCGTAAGGCTCCGGTACACCGATAGCGACACCGATCGTGTGGGCAGCGCGACTCAAAGACTCAGACCTTCCTCGGCAGGAAGCCGACGCGCTCGCGAACCAACTCCATGGTGGTAACGGCGACCCCCCGGGCCCGCTCGGCGCCAGCCGCGAGGATCGCGTCCAGAGCCTCGGTGTCGTCGAGGTAATGCCGTACCTTTTCCTGCACCGGCGTGACGAACTCGACCACGACATCTGCGAGGTCGGCTTTGAAGTCACCGTAACCCTTGCCGGCATACGCCGACTCGATTTCGCTGATTTCTCTTCCGGTCAGCGCGCTGAAGATGGTCAGGAGGTTGCTGACGCCTGGCTTTTCGACGGGATCAAAATGCACGTGCGATCCGCTGTCGGTGACGGCCGACTTGATCTTCTTCACCAGCTGCTTGGGAGTGTCGAGCAGCAGCGCAGTGCCGGCGTCCTGCAGCGACTTGCTCATCTTCGCGCTCGGGTCTTGCAGGTCGAAAATCTTCGCCGTCGCCTTCACAATGTGCGCTTCGGGCATCGTAAACGTCGGTCCGAACCTGGTGTTGAACCGCTGCACGAGGTCGCGGGTCAATTCGAGATGTTGCCGCTGGTCCTCACCCACCGGCACGCGGTCGGCCTGGTAGATCGCGATGTCGGCGGCCTGCAGAATCGGATAAGTGAAAAGGCCCACGCCGGCGTTGTTCGCGCGCGCCGTCTTTTCCTTGAACTGCGTCATCCGGCTGGCCTCGCCGAAGCCGGTGATACAGGAGAAAATCCAGGCCAGCTCGGCATGCTCCGGCACGTGGCTTTGGATAAACAGCGCGCAGCGCTCAGGGTCGAGGCCGATCGCCAGCAACTGAGCGGCGGACAACCGCGTTCGTTGACGCAAGACCAACGGATCCCAGTCGACGGTGATCGCGTGCAGGTCGACGACGCAGTAGAACGCATCGAATTCGTCCTGGAGCGCGACCCAGTTCTGCAGCGCGCCGAGGTAGTTGCCGAGGTGGAAGGAATCAGATGTCGGCTGGATGCCCGAGAGCACCCGGGGCCGGCTGTGCGAAGTCATGTCTCATTCTCCCAAATGGCTCGGCTCGCCGACGCCATTTTCGGCTGGCGGCGCGCTGACCCGAACCCTAGCCACCCGGCGTCCATCGAGTTCGGCGACCGCAAGACGGTGGCCACCGACTTGCACCGACTCACCCAATTCGGGGAGGTGACCAAGCTCTGCCATCAGGAACCCAGCCACTGTCTCGTAGGGACCCTCGGGCAGTACAACCCCTGCCTGCTCTGCAAAATCGTCGGTATTCAGCAGCCCGTCGACGACCACGTCGCCGCCGCGCAGGCGATCCAGGCCACCTCCGTCGAGGTCGTACTCATCGCGAATATCACCGACGACCTCCTCGACGAGATCCTCGAGTGTCACGATGCCCGCCGTCCCACCGTATTCGTCGACGACAATCGCCAGGTGCTGACGCTCGCGCCTCATCTCCGACAAGGCTGCGAGCACGTTCTTGCCGTCAGGCAGCATCTTGACCGGCCGGACGAGATCGCCGATCCGAACTGTGCGTGGATCGACTTCGGCTCGGGCCGTGACGAGGTCACGGATGTGCACGAAGCCGACGACGTCGTCGTGCGATCCGCGCACGACTGGATACCGCGAGTGCGGGCCTGACGCGACGAGCTTCAACGCCTGCTGCACTGTCGTTGTGGCGTCGAGAAACTCGACCTCCGTGCGCGGCACGAGCACCTCCCGCAACCGGCGGTCGCCCGCAGTGAAAACCTCATCGATCAGTCGACGCTCGTCGCGACCCAGCGACTCATGCGTCGCGACCAGTCCGCGCAGCTCTTCTTCACTGATGGATTCGCGTGGCGCATCGGGGTCGCCGCCGAGCAGTCTGACCACGACGTTGGTCGACAGCGACAGCAGCCAGATGACCGGCCGCATCAAACTCGCGAATCGGTCGAGAGTCGGTGCGGCCAACTGTGCAGCCCTCTCGGCGCGCTGAAGTGCCAACCGTTTGGGCACGAGCTCGCCGAGCACCAGCGTCACGAACGAGATGGACAATGTGACGATCAAGAACCCGAGAATGTCGGCCCAACGGTGCGTCATCCCGAGGCGCTCAAGTTCACGGCCTGCGGCAGCGGAAAGTGTCACCGCGCCATAGGCGGATGAGAGCAGCGAGGTCAGTGTCACGCCAATCTGCACGCCCGCCAGGAATCTGTTCGGGTCGGACGTTAGTCTCGCGACGGCCGCGCCGCGACGTCCCCTTGTCGCAAGCCCGCGGACCTGGCTGTCGCGCAGCGAAATGAGCGCGATCTCGGTGGCGACAAACACGGCCTCAATGACGACGAGCGCCAGCACCACCGCGATGTCGAGCGCCACCTTCATCGCACGACACCGCCGAGCGCCTGACTGCAGTGCGCCTGACCATCGCCGCCGTCCATAGCGATCAGGCTAGCGGGCGGGCAGCCGGCGGACCGTGTAACGGTAGCCCTTCCACACGGGTTCGCCCGACGCGTCGGCACGGACCTCGACCACCTCACCGCCCGCCGCAGCCACCAGTGCGGTCACCTGTCGTCTCGGAACGCCGTCCATCGTCATCGGCGCCGCCCATCCGCGACGTGCCCTGCGCAAGAGCGTCAATACGCCATTCGGCACAACGCGCAGCACCGCGTTGCGAACGGTCGGCGCTCGATGCGACAGCTCCTGAAAAACGACCACGCCGCCCGGACGCAAGACCCGCACCAACTCGCTGATGTAGCCAGCCGCGGCCTTCGGCGGGATGTGCTGCAACACCAAAATCGAGTACGCGAAATCGAAGGTCGCGTCGTCGAACGGCAATGTCGGTGTCGTGTTGACGACGTAAGAAACCTTCTCAGGAAAAGCGTTACGAACCTTCGCGCCTTCGATCATCGACGCGGCAACATCGACGCCAGTCACTGAATCAAAGTGGACGGCGAGTGCCTGGCTTAGGCGCCCAAGGCCGCAGCCGAAGTCGAGCGCCGCATTTCGTGCAGTGAGCAGCTCGCCAAGTTCGTTCAGCGTGGCGTCGATCTCTGTGCGTCCGGTTGCGAAGAACCCGTCGTCGTCCCAGCTGCCTTGTCGACCGGGCTCGGAAAGTATCGCCCAATGCGGATCGCGACGGCCCAACTCGTCCCAGGCCGCGGCCTCGCGATCGAGATCGGGGTCAGCCAACTTTGGAGCGCAGGTTCTCGTCGATAGCAGCCAGAAAGTCTTCCGTGGTAAGCCATCCGGTGTCTGGGCTAACGAGCAGCGCGAGGTCCTTCGTCATCTTGCCGCTCTCGACGGTCTCAACGCAGACCTCCTCGAGGGCAGTGGCGAAGGCGGTGACGTCGGGAGTGTTGTCGAGCTTGCCGCGGTGCTGCAGTCCACGAGTCCACGCGAAGATCGAAGCGATGGGATTCGTCGATGTGGCCTTGCCTTGTTGGTGCTGACGGAAATGCCGCGTGACCGTTCCGTGCGCAGCCTCGGCCTCAACGGTGCGACCGTCGGGCGTCATCAATACTGACGTCATCAGGCCGAGTGATCCGTAGCCTTGTGCGACAGTGTCGGACTGCACGTCGCCGTCGTAGTTCTTACAGGCCCAGACATAGCCGCCCTCCCACTTCAACGCGGCAGCGACCATGTCGTCGATGAGCCGGTGCTCGTAGGTCAGGCCGGCTGCTTCGAACTCTGCCTTGAACTCGGTCTCGAACACCTCGGCGAAAAGATCCTTGAAGCGGCCGTCGTAGGCCTTCAGAATCGTGTTCTTCGTCGAGAGATACACCGGGTAGTTGCGGTTGAGTCCGTAACGCAGCGACGCGCGTGCAAAGTCGCGGATCGAGTCGTCGAAGTTGTACATGCCCATGGAAACGCCGCCGCCGGTGAACTTTGCGACTTGGAACTGCATCGGCTCACCCTCGCCGTCGGGCGTGTAGGTCATCGTGACAGTGCCTGGCCCAGGAACCACGAAGTCAGTCGCCGAGTACTGATCGCCGTGGGCGTGGCGGCCGATCACGATCGGCTTGGTCCAGCTCGGAACGAGCCGCGGAATGTTGCTGATGATGATCGGCTCGCGGAAGATGACCCCGCCGAGGATATTGCGAATCGTGCCGTTGGGCGACCGCCACATTCTCTTCAGACCGAACTCGGTGACGCGTCCTTCGTCGGGCGTGATGGTCGCGCATTTCACGCCGACGCCGTGCTTCTTGATGGCATTCGCCGAATCGACGGTGACCTGATCGTTGGTCGCATCGCGGTGCTCGATACCGAGGTCGTAGTACTCCAGTTCAATGTCGAGGTAGGGCAGGATCAACTGGTCCTTGATGAAGTGCCAGATGATGCGCGTCATCTCGTCGCCGTCGAGCTCGACGACAGGATTGACAACCTTGATCTTCGCCATCTGTTCTCCACTACCTCGAATCGAGCACTAACCCGACCACTGTAAGCGGGCGTCTATCACCGGCGCGAAACTACAGATGAGCGACGTCGGCCTGCTTGGCGCGAACCGCTTCGGCGGCTGCGTGTAACGCTGCAAGCTCCGCATCGGTGAGCGGAGTTTCGACGACCTTCCGCACGCCACTCGCACTAAGCTCCGCTTCGACGCCGAGATAGACACCACTGATGCCGTACTCACCGTCGACCCACGCGCACACGGGCATGACCGAGCCGGAGTCCGCCGCGACTGCCCTCGCCATCCGTGCTGCCGCCGCTGACGGCGCGAAGTAGGCAGACCCGGTCTTCAGCAACGCGACGATTTCGGCGCCGCCGTTGCGCGTGCGCGTCACGAGGTCGTCGATGATGTCGGGCGACAGGAGTTCGGTCAGTGGGCGCTTCGTGCCGTCGATCGTCACGGTGCACGCAGACGGAACCGGCACCATCGTGTCGCCGTGCGAACCAAGCGTCAGGGTGTGTACTGCACCCACCGGCACACCCAGTTGGGTTGCGACGAAGTTGCTGAATCGCGCAGTGTCGAGCATGCCGGCCTGGCCGAGCACTTGGCTTTTCGGGAAGCCGGTCGCGAGCTGCGTCAATGCGGTCATCTCGTCGAGCGGATTCGACACCACGATGACAACCGCGTTCGGTGCATTCTTCGCGACGTTCTCTGCGACGCCGCGCACGATTTTCGCATTGACCTCGATGAGATCCATCCGGCTCATGCCCGGCTTGCGCGGCAGGCCTGCTGTGATGATGACGACGTCGGATCCGCCGATCGCGTCGTACCCCTCGCCGTCCGCCGTCGTCGTCTGGCCAACGAGAACAGTCTCGAAACCCTCGATCGGCCGCGACTGGTTCATGTCGAGGGCAATGCCCTCGGGCTTGCCCTCAACGATGTCGGTCAGCACGACCGACTCGAAGATGTCGTACTCGGCTAATCGAAGTGCGGTGGTCGAGCCATAGAAGCCTGCACCGACGACGCTGACCTTGCCCTTGCGCGCACCATTCGTCACGCCGTCATGCTATTGGGGCCGCGGTTCGATCACGTTCAGGGGGTTGGGGCCACATGGTGACGGCCCTCGCCGCGCGACGCTAGAACGCCGTGGGGTGCGGGCCCTCAAGTCAAGCGGCAGCGCCCCTGAGAAGCCGAGTGCTGTCTTGGCGGCACCTCCACGCTGGTTGACAGCGTGGAGGTGCCGTCAAAGATTGCCGTGCTGGCCACGGCGCCCCTCACGCTGCCGAGGTACGTGCTTATCGATGCCGGGAGAACTGCGGGATCCGACAGCACCATCGCGCCGCCGAAGGGCGCCTGGTGGACCCCGCCGTGACCCGACGCGCCGATCCAGAGGCTGAAGGCGCCGCCCATGTAGATCGTGCCGGTGCTCTGGTCGACGAACATGGCCTGGACCCCGCCGTTGCCGCCGTCGACGTTTGTTGCCGAGCGTGTCGCCGGTGGCCGCAAGCAAAAGGAGTAACTCACACCCCGAAATTCGAGGCGATCACCCGTTAGGCCTCTTAAGTACTGGTGATCAATGCCAGAAGCATCAAGGATCCACCCATTGCGGACATTGTTACCACGTCGGTGAATCGCGACCGGACCGCAAGAAGCCCTGCTCGCCTGGTCGGTAGCACGAGGCGAAAGAACGCGCCGCCGAGCACCGAACCCGCAATCACCAGGTTGCCCCAGCGGAAGTGGTGGAGACCGATGATGAGGAGGCCTAGGGCGACACCGCCGATGACCGCGGCCAGCGGCAGCTCGCGCAGCACCCGCATGCGTTCCTGCGATTCGACCGCCACGACCTCTGGCACGTCGGCGACCTCTGGCACGTCGGCGACCTCGGGCACGTCAACGACCTGAACGTCTTCAACGACTTCGACGACGGAAGCAGCGATCAACGGCTCGGTAAGCCGGGTCTCAGCTGACGGGGACGTCACAAGGCCAAGTCTAACCGGCGTAAGCCCCAGCAAACGTCGCTGCAGCCTCCGCCGCCTCGACCACATTGGTCAGCAGCATCGCCCGCGTCATGAGCCCGACGCCTCCCGGCATCGGAGCAAGCCAGCCTGCGACCTCGCTCACACCGACCGCGACGTCGCCAACGTAGCGACTCTTCCCGTCGTCCCCCACGACCCTGGTGATACCCACATCGAGCACCGCCGCGCCGGGCTTCACCATGTCGGCGGTGATGAGGCCGGGCACCCCGGTCGCCGCAATCACGATGTCGGCCCGCCGCACATGACCGGCGAGATCGACCGTGCCGGTGTGGCACAACGTGACCGTCGCGTTCTCGCTGCGGCGGGTGAGTAGCAGCCCGATCGGACGCCCGACCGTCACGCCGCGTCCGATGACGACAACATCGGCGCCATTGATCGGGACGTCGTAGCGGCGGATCAGCTCCACACACGCGCGCGGCGTGCACGGCAGCGGACCCGGCTGCATGAGTACCAGTCGACCGAGGTTGCTCGGGTGCAGCCCGTCGGCGTCCTTGCGCGGATCGACACGCTCGAGCACCGCGAACTCGTCGAGACCGCGCGGCAGCGGCAGCTGGACGATGTAGCCGGTGCAGCTCGGGTCGGCGTTGAGTTCGTCGATGACGGCCTCGACCTCAGCCTGCGAGACGGACGCCGGAAGCTCGTGCTGGATGCTCGCGATCCCGACCTCTGCGCAATCGCGATGCTTGCCCGCAACATAGGCCGCGCTCGACGGATCGTCGCCGACCAACACAGTGCCGAGCCCCGGCACGACGCCGGCATCGCGCCGCGCCGCGACGCGAATTCGCAGGTCGGCCTTGATCTCCGCCGCGTTGATCTTGCCATCGAGAATCGTCGCCGTCACGATGCCAGTCTTTCATGGACGCCGAGGTGGCTCGCGTCAGCGCAACCCGCCCGGCGAAGGCGGGCGTCAGTGGAAGAAGTGACGGGTCCCGGTGAAGTACAGGGTGATCCCTGCTGCCTCGGCGGCCGCGATGACCTGAGCGTCGCGGATCGACCCGCCGGGCTCGACGACCGCCCGCACTCCCGCGTCGATGAGCAGCTGGAGGCCATCGGCGAACGGGAAGTAGGCGTCGGACGCGGCGACCGAACCTACCGACCGGTCCCCCGCTCGCCAGACCGCAAGGCGGGCCGCGTCGACGCGGTTGACCTGACCCATTCCGACGCCGACGGTTGCCCGATCCGACGCAAGCAGGATCGCGTTCGACTTCACCGCCCGCGACGCGCGCCAGGCGAAGTCGAGGTCGGCGAGCGTGCCTGCATCAGCCGGTGACCCGGCCTGCAGAACCCAGTTCGCGGAGTCATCGCCGTCCGATTCGATGTCGTCGACGCTTTGCATCAGCATGCCGCCACTGATCTGCCGGGTCTCGAACGTGCGGCCCGGGTGCATACCAGCGCAATCCAGCAGCCGCAGATTCTTCTTGGTGGTCAGCAGATCGAGGGCGTCGTCGTCGAACCCGGGGGCGCACACAACCTCGGTAAAGATCTCCGCGATCTGCTCAGCCAGCGTGAGGCTGACGTGCCGGTTCGTGGCGATCACGCCGCCGTACGCCGATGCCGGATCGCACGCGTTCGCCTTGCGGTGAGCTTCGGCGATGTCGGCACCCAAAGCGATTCCGCACGGATTCGCGTGCTTGATGATCGCCACGCAGGGCTCGGTGAAGTCATACGCAGCTCGGCGGGCAGCATCGGTATCGACGTAGTTGTTGTAGGACATCGCCTTGCCGTGGAGCACCCGCGCCTGCGCGAGACCTTGCGCACCGTGGTCGGCGCGGTACAGGGCAGCTCGCTGGTGCGGATTCTCGCCGTAGCGCAACACCTCGGCCCGATGCCAGCTCGCCCCGACCCATTCCGGAAACCCACTGCCCCGGTCGGTCGGCGCGTACGTGTTGCCGAGCCATGACGCGACCGCGATGTCATACGACGCCGTGTGCACGAACGCATCAACGGCGAGGGCCTTCCGCTCCTCGAGGGTGAAGCCGCCCTCATGCAACGCGTCGAGTACGTCGGAGTAGCGCGCCGGCGAGACGACCACGGCGACCGACGGGTGGTTCTTCGCCGCCGCGCGAACCATCGAAGGGCCGCCGATGTCGATCTGCTCGATCACGGTGTCGGGCGTGCCGCCACGGGCGGCCGTCTCCCGAAACGGGTACAGGTTGGAGACGACGAGATCAAAGGCCTTGATGCCGAGCTCCTCGATCTGGCGCAGGTGCTCGGGCTTGCGGGTGTCCGCGAGCAGACCAGCGTGCACCTTCGGATGCAGCGTCTTCACCCGGCCCTCGAGTATTTCCGGAAAGCCGGTCAGCTCCTCGACCTTGATCACGGGAACACCCGCTTCGGCCAGCACGGCGGCAGTGGTGCCCGTTGACACGATCTGCACGCTGGCGCTCGCCAATCCTTGCCCGAGCTCGACCAGGCTGGTCTTGTCGTAGACGCTGATCAACGCCCTCTTGATCGGACGACGGCCCTCAGCTGCTTGCGTACTCAAGGAATGCTGACCCTTCTTCCGGTGACGGTCCAGCCCTCGCGGGCCATCGCGCCGACAGTGTCGACCAGCAGTTCGCGCTCGACGATTTTGATGCGTTCATGCAGCGTTGCCTCGTCGTCGCCGTCGAGCACGTCGACGCTTCGTTGGGCCAGGATCGGCCCGGTGTCGATTCCTTCGTCGACGAAGAACAACGTGCAGCCTGACACCCGCACGCCGTAATCGAGTGCCTCGCGCACCGCGTACATGCCAGGAAACGACGGCGACAACGCCGGATGCGTATTCACGATGCGCTCGCTGAACCTGGCCATGAACGCCTTGCCGACGAGCTTCATGAACCCGGCCAGCACCACCAGATCAGGCGAGTGCTCTGCGACTGCCTCAGCCAATGCGTCGTCCCATGCCGCTCGGTCTGCAAAGTCCGAAACAGCAAGGACAAACGTCGGGACGCCGACCTGCTCGGCCCGATCGATCGCGATCGTGTTTGGCCGGTCGGCGCCGACAACGACGACACGCGCGCCGTATTCGTCGACCGCGCAGGCATCCAAGAGGGCCTGCAGGTTGGTACCGGTCCCGGACACCAGGACGGCCACCCGCAACGGGGTCGCGACTGCGACGCTCAGCGCGGCCTCCTTCAGATGCGGACGCGCGCCACGATATCCGGCGGGTCAGACAGGCTCGGCGTCCGCCATCTCTTCAACGGCTGTGACCGACCGATCCCTGCGCCACCCGAGCAGCCACGTTGTCGCGGCAGCCAGCACGCCGACCTCGAATGTGACGGCAATGCCCACGTGCAATGCCGATGGTCCGACTTGCGCCATCCGGCCAGGACCGACCGGCCCCCCGGACAGCCAGGCAAGAATCCCCATCGCCAGCCCTGCGACGGCTCCTGCGGCGAGAGCCCATACGGCGTCCATGACCCGCTGCTGTTTCCACCACGGACCGTCAGTGATGGGCGCGGGCGCCGGGGCGCGCGCAAGTAGCCAGCCGGCGAGCAGCCCGGCACTGATCGGCGCGATCACCGCGAGCCGCGCGAACGTGGGCGGTGCTCCGTTGGCCGGCAGCGCCGCGAGCAACGGCACCGCAGGCAGTGCACCGAGATGAACTGCACCGAGGGTCACCGATGTCTTGGCCCCGACGGCGAATCCCGGCCCGACGGAGAACGCACTTCCCCAGATGGCGACATTGGGCAGGTAGGCCAGCGACACCGCCGCCATAAGCAACGACGCCGACAACCCGCCGTCCAGATTGCTCATCACCGTCGCCGCACGTCCGGCATGGAGCACCAGACCTGCACCCGCGATGGCGGCGCCGAAGCCGACGATGACGCCCGTCGCCGCAAACCCGGCACGCGCCACGCGCCGGACGGTTTGCGGCACCCGCGCCAGCACGACCGCCCGCTGACCGGTCTCGCGCAACGCTCCGACGAACGCGCAGATCAAGGCGAGGGTGAATGCGCCCGCGAGCGCCTGTAGCGGCTGGGGTTTGACCTGACCCAAGCCCGCGGGCTTGGTAAGTAGCGCCGCGATGACGCCGTAGGGGAGGGCTACCGCAAAGGCGGCGGCGATGCAGTCAAAAAGATCGCGCCCACTCGATAGCCTCGCCGCTTGGCGGCCGCCCCTCACAAGGAGCGCTCCTAGACCGACCGTGAGTCCGAGAGGGACGATCCCTACTGATCCCCCAGGGATCGCGAGGGTCGCGTGGTTCGCAAGTAACCACGCCTGCACCGCACTCGCCAGAGCCGGGCGGACGGCGTTCCCGTGACGGGTCGCGGTGACCCAGGCGGCGAGGGTGAGGCTGACGAGGCAGGCGAGGCCGAGGACCGTGGTCCACAGCGCCACGGCGATCCCGACGATGACGACTGGGCGCGGCTGGGGTGGGCGTTTCGGCCGCCGTCTCGCCTGGGGTGGGCGCGGCCCTGGTCTGGTCGGCCTCGTGGGTGCCGGTGGCCTGCCCGGTTCCCGACGCGCTGGACCATTGCGACCACCGGGGCCTGGTCGGGTCAGCGTGTCGGCCATGCCACCCATGCTGGCAGCCCCGACCAGCGTGGCCTGGCACCTTCAGCACGTCGGGGTGTCGGCGCTAATCCCATCGACGAGTTGCCCGCCGAAATCCTTGACCGCCACGACCGGTGTCCGGATCATGTCGTTTCGAATGTCGAGCCTTGGCCATCGGCAAGCCGCCGTGACGCCAACTTCAACCTCGACCGAAACGAGGGGACGCCGTGACGCTCCTCGCGCCTGCTGCACGCGCGGGCTTTCGGACGAGTGGTCAGCGGGTGGCAGTCGGCGCGATCGCAGCACTCGCGTTGGCCAATCTGCACGTGCCCGGACGACCGGCGACACTGTGTCCATTCCGCGCGTTGACCGGACTTCCGTGTCCGTTCTGCGGTGGCACGACCGCGGCCGTCAAGCTCGGCCACCTCGATGCGCTCGGCGCATTGCGGACCAACCCCGTCGTCGTGTTCGGCGCTGTCGTGGTGGCAGCGATGCCAGCGGTGATTGCGCTCCGATCGTCTCGGCCCGTCGCGCGTTGGCCGGGACTGTCTCCCACCACGATCATGGTGGCGGTCGCCATCGCCGTCGTGTTCTCCGAGGTCTGGCAGCTTTTCCGGTTCGGAATTCTCTAACTCAGCAAACGAAGGCTTCATCCAACGAGGAGGAATCGTGTCCACACCGTCGGATCCGGGCTCAGGGCAGCCCGACCCGTGGGCTGTACCACCAACTGACCCGTCCGGCCAGGGCGCACCGCCGCCACTTCCCCCTGCGTACCCGCCGGCGCCGCCGCCCGCGTACCCATCCGCTCCGCCGCCACCTGCGCCGGACTACGGCCAGCAGCCGGGATATGGACAGCCTCAGCCGGGATACGGGCAACCGCCGTACGGTGGTCCGCAACCGGGATACGGACAAGCGCCGCCGCCCGGATACGGCCAACCTGGTTACGGCCAACCTGGTTACGGCTACCAACCGATGGCGCCGACGTACAGCTACGCGAGCTGGGGTAAGCGCGTCGGCGCGTTTCTGCTCGACTTCTTTCTTCCTGGGGTGGTCGCGCTCGTCTGCCTGAGGATCTTCATCGCCCTCGGCGTCATCGTGTATCTGGCCGCGATCGTCTGGACCTTCTACAACATCTTCCAAGGCGGCAAGACCGGCGCGCGATGGGGCCAGAAGATCGTCGGCATCCGGATGCTGAAAGAAGCAACTGGTCAGCCGCTCGGCGGTGGCCTAGCGATCGGCCGCGCGTTCGTGCACTTCCTCGACAGCCTCCCGTGCTACCTCGGCTACCTCTGGCCGCTGTGGGACGCCAAGAAGCAGACGTTCGCCGACAAGATCATGGGCACCGTGGTTATCAACGCCTAACGGCTCGAGCACAACGAAGGGCCCGGACGGCGAACCGTCCGGGCCCTATTGTTTGTTGCCGCGCCAGATGCTCTTAGACGGTCGGGGTCTCGCTCGACCCCGCAGCCGGCGGGTAATCCGCGGGCGGCGGGTAACTCGGCGCCGCACCCTGCGGCGGGTAGGGAGCCGCTGGCGGAACGACGCCACCAGCAACAGCGCCGCCGCCCTTGTTCATGGCGGTCGGGTCCCAGGCGATCTTCTCGCCTGAGGCCATCAGGTTCATGACCGCGCCGACAACCACGGCGATGGCCAGGATGTAGAGAACCCACGCGCCCCACTTAAGGCCGACGGAGTAGCCACCACCACTCGCCGTCTTGTAGGTAAAGCCGCGGAGGAGCAGCAGGAGAGTTCCGAGCCCCGAGACCGCAACCACCAACAGGTTGGGGCCAATAGGGAGTGCCGGCATCGACGCGTTGGCGAAGACTCGCGCGGCGACGATGGCAACGGCGATGATGATCAACAACACCGCCAGGAAACCGTAGCTGTGCCACGCGGTAACGCTGGCGCTGCCGCCGAAGCCACCCGGCCCGTTGTACGACACGCCATAGAACGGCGCGAAGAACGACAGCAGCAGAAAGAGAATGCCGGCGCCGAGAATCACTTGGTCGTTGCGCTTGATCTGCTTCACATCGAAGCCGGGCATGTGCCCATCCTCCTCGAGACGTCACGACACGCTTGTGCCGTGCAAATTGAGCACCACTACACCGACGGCTACGCCGGCATGCAAAGAACGAGCCAACAGTGATCTATGCGGGGCCCTTGCGCAAGACTTGACACTCACTTTACGAAAGGCACCGCAAATCGCTTGCACCGGAGAGGAGCCGGCGCCTGGCGCCCTGATACATCAAAGTTTCGAACCCGACCGATGGGCCGTTACGCGGCCGTCACAGGGACGTCATGATCTCCCGCATGAGCCGCGCGGTCTCGCTCGGCGTCTTGCCGACCTGCACGCCGACCTTCTCGAGCGCTTCCTTCTTCGCCGCCGCGGTGCCCGACGACCCGGAAACGATCGCCCCCGCGTGGCCCATCGTCTTGCCCTCGGGAGCGGTGAAGCCGGCGACGTAACCCACGACCGGCTTGGTCACATTCGCTTCGATGAAAGCGGCGGCCCGCTCCTCGGCGTCCCCTCCGATTTCACCGATCATCACGATCGCGTCGGTCTCCGGATCTGCTTCGAAGGCGCGTAGGCAGTCGATGTGCGTCGTACCGATGACTGGGTCGCCGCCGATACCTACACATGTCGAGAAACCGATGTCGCGCAGCTCGAACATCATCTGGTAGGTCAGCGTGCCCGACTTGCTGACCAGACCGATGCGCCCGGGCTTGGTGATGTCGGCGGGGATGATGCCTGCATTCGACTGGCCGGGAGATGCGATGCCCGGGCAGTTGGGTCCGATGATGCGCGTCGCGTTGCCGCGTGCGGTCGCGTACGCCCACGCGGCCGTCGAGTCGTGCACCGGAATGCCTTCGGTGATGACGACCGCGAGTTCGATGCCCGAATCGATCGCCTCGAACATGCCCACCTTTGCGCCGGCCGGCGGGACGAAGCTCACGACAACGTTCGCGCCGGTCGCCCCCATTGCTTCGGCGATCGAGGCGAACACCGGCAACGACGTGCCGTCGAAGTCGAGGGTGCTGCCAGCCTTCTTCGGGTTGGTGCCGCCGACGATCGTGGTGCCCGCGGCCAGCATCCGCCGCGTGTGCTTGCTGCCTTCTGACCCGGTGATGCCCTGCACGATGACCCGGCTGCTGCGGTCGAGAAAGATTGCCACTATCGCCTGCCAACCGACGCGAGCTCGGCGACACGCTGCGCCGCGCCGTCCATCGTGTCGTTTTGCTCGACTCCCGGAAGTGCGGCTGCGGCCAGCACTGCGCGTCCTTCTTCCGCTCGGTTTCCATCAAGGCGGACGACGAGGGGCGACGAAATCTGCTCACCTGCATCGGCCAACTTGCCGAAGGCCGCGACAATCCCGTTTGCCACTTCATCGCATGCGGTGATGCCGCCGAACACGTTGACGAAGACAGAACGAACCGACGGGTCGGACAACACGATGGTCAAGCTGGCCGCCATCACGTCGGCGGAAGCACCGCCACCGATGTCGAGAAAGTTCGCCGGCCGCACTCCGCCGTATGCCTCGCCTGCATAGGAAACGACGTCGAGGGTGCTCATCACGAGCCCTGCGCCGTTGCCGATGACGCCGACCTCACCGTCGAGTTTCACGTAGTTCAGGTGCGCCTCTTTGGCGCGCGCCTCGAGGGGGTCGCCTGCCTCCACGTCGGCGAGCGCCGCGTGGCCCGGTTGGCGGAATCCGGCGTTCTCGTCGAGGGTGACCTTCCCGTCTAGCGCCAGGACCACTCCGTCCGGCGTCTTCACGAGCGGATTCACTTCGACCAACGTCGCGTCTTCTTTGGTGAAGACTTCCCAGAGCGCGACGATCACGTCGGCAGCTTGGTCGAGGATCTCGGCCGGGTAGCCAGCCGCAACCGCGATCTCGCGGGCGAACGCGACGTCGACCCCGACCATGGCATCGATCGGCACCTTCGCCAGCGCTTCGGGCGACTCGAGCGCGATCTGCTCGATCTCGACGCCGCCTTCACGCGAGGCCATCGCGAGAAACGTGCGGTTCGACCGGTCGAGCAAGAACGAGAAGTAGTACTCCTCGGCGATGTCACTCGCTTCGGCGACCAGCACCCGGTGCACGACGCGGCCCTTGATGTCCATGCCCAGGATTGCGTCTGCCTTCGCATACGCATCGTCGGGGCCATCGGCCAGCTTCACGCCACCAGCTTTGCCGCGACCCCCGACCTTGACTTGCGCCTTGACGACGACCCTGCCGCCCAACTCCTTCGCAATCTCTTGCGCGCGGGCGGGCGTCGTCGCCACCTCGCCGCGAAGCACCGGGACGTCATGTGCAGCGAACAGGTCGCGTGCTTGGTATTCGAACAGGTCCACGACGTTGAGGTTATCCAGCAGGTCGCGCCGTGAACGAGCGGGGTTGCTTGCGGACGTCGATTCGGCGATGGCTGTGGATGAACCGGTGCACAACCGGTGGAGAACCGTAAGAATTCAGGGGACAACTCACCAGGTTCTGTGGACCGCAAAAAATCCAAAAAGTTCTTTCGTCAAAGGCCTTGCGGGTCGTTCCCAGGACCGCTAGAAATCTCCCAGTCACCGATCAAGGCGACGGTTCTGGAAGGTTCCGGGGCGAGAAGCAGAAGGAAAGTCGCGGGCAACCGTAGGCAACTTAGGTGGATCGACCCGGCGCATCAGATCGAGAGGAACGACGAGGGGCGACCTGAGTCGAGCCACTCGAAGTTGAGCTTCTGGGTTCGGTCTCTGAAGCTTTGCAGAGCGCGGGGCGACTCGAGTTCGGCAGAGTCTGATGAGTTCCGGATCGTGGTTCAGAAACCTCGGTCCGAGTTGATCAGCAGGGCAACTTGCAGATCAGCGCGGCGGAGGCGGTCGATCCGCGAACGTCACCAGAGATTGGCGGCAGGTTGGCCGCAAGGCTGATCTAAGTGAGGCCCCTCTATCTCGTAAATAGAGGGGCCTCACGCTTTTGTCGATCGTGTCGCAATTGCCGCTGACGGTCGAAGCGACACGCCGAGCGCACATTCCCTCGTCCCCGCCTAAACTCGCAGAGCGTTGAAGCCCAGCGCTCGTTCTTGCGAGCGCTGGACTCCAGCGGTCTCAAGGGTGGCGGGTCGCCGCGGCGCCGCAGCCTTACGGGGCGACTGAGACCCCGAGGGTCGCGCGAACCCATTCCACGATGCGCTGCGTGCTGGCGCCGGGAGTGAAGACCTCGGCGACCCCGAGCGCTTTGAGCTCCGGGATGTCGGCAGCGGGAATGATGCCGCCGCCGAAGACGACGATGTCGGAAGCTCCGCGCTCGCGCAGCAGATCGAGCACTCGCGCGAACAGCGTCATGTGCGCGCCCGACAACACGGAAAGCCCGATCGCGTCGGCGTCTTCTTGCACGGCGGTCGCAACGATCTGCTCCGGAGTCTGATGCAGCCCGGTGTAGATGACCTCGACGCCGGCGTCACGCAAGGCGCGGGCTACCACCTTCGCGCCGCGGTCGTGCCCGTCGAGACCGGGCTTCGCCACAACGACGCGCACCCGCCCGGCGTCCGGCATGATCTCCACCTCCCGCGTGCACCTGCGTCGAGCGTATTCCTCGCGCCGGTTCATCGACCGATCCGGACGAAGCTTTGAGCTCACCCGAGCGCCGGGATTAGGGTCGGGCTGGTCGATGCCGATGAATCCGGATGGAATCCCGGTGAAGGGTGGCGATGAGCGACGACGTGTTCGAGGACGTTCTCCTCGCTGCCCAAGAGGGCGACGAGAACGCCTTCGCGCAGTTGTGGCGGGCACTGAACCCACCAGTCGTCCGATATTTGCGGACGCTTTCGCCGTCCTCGGCGTCCGACCTGGCTTCCGAAACCTGGGTGCAGGTGATTCGCAACCTGGCGAAGTTTTCGGGCGGAGAGCCCGCGTTTCGCGCCTGGGTTTTCACGATTGCCCGCAACAAGGTTCTCGACGCGGTTCGCCATGATCACCGCCGGCCTCGTTCATCGAGCGACGATATAGCGCTCGACCAGCTGCCCTCGCCGGACGACACAGCCCAGCTGGCCATGGACAACCTGAGCACGGATGCCGCCTTGGATCTGATCGCCTCGTTACCGCGGGACCAAGCCGAAGTGATCATGCTCCGCGTGGTCGCGGGCCTCGATGCGACCGCCGTGGGCGTCATCCTCGGGAAAAGCCCGGGCGCCGTCAGGGTCGCGGCGCATCGTGGGCTGCACCGCCTCCAAGAGCTCGTGGGCCGCCCGCCCGTCACCCTTTCGGCCCAGCAGGAGGGATTCCAGTGACATTGCGAGCTCGCCCAAGAGGAGCGCTGTAACGCTATGCACGACGATGACGTTTGGGGAGGTGAGATGCCAAACCTGCCCTTCTGGCGACGCCACAACGATCAGACCGACGCGGAGCAGCTAGACCAGCTGCTCGACGCCGGCCAGTTCGACGCGGCCGCCAATCCCGAATGGCAGTCAGTGTCGGATGTGTTGCGGTCCGCGGCCGCAGCAGCTGAGCCTTCAGAACTTGCCGGCGAGACGGCCACCTTGGCCGCCTTCCGGCGGGAACAAGTGGGCATTCGACACCGTCGTCCCCAACCCATCGCGAGGTACAAGACAGTGATTGCAAACCGGTTCTCTACTCTGCTCCCGGGACGGATCGCGGTCGGCTTAGCCGCCGGCGTGGTTACGCTCACTGGCGCAGCTACGGCCGCGTACGCGTGCGTCCTGCCTGCCCCCATCCAGTCCTTCGCCCACACCACCATCGGCGCACCACGACCCTCAGATTCCAAGCTGAGTGTCGCCGCGGTCGACGCCGACAACTGGAAGAATCACCCGACGCCGAGCGTTAGCGCCACCCCAACTCCGACCCCGTCTGTATCGGTGTCGGCGGCAGCCGTGACCGCATCGGTTACTCCCACACCGACCGCCTCGAAGTCGCCGGTGCCGAAGGTCACCGAGAAGCCCGCGCTCGACCCGGCGCAGCTTGCCGCGGTTGAGGCATTGGTCGATTACCGCCTCTGCCAGAGCTACACAACGCTCACGAATCTAGGAAAGTCCCTCGACCCGAAGGCTCTCGCCATCCTGGCGAAGGCTGCTGGTAGCTCGACCCCAGCGACGATCGCCGCGTATTGCGCGGCACTCCCAGTGCCGCCGAACCCGTGCCTGGCGCAGCCACTCCCGACGGCGAGCCCATCGCCGAGCACGACGCCTAGCGCCAACATCAAAGACAACGACAAGTACATCAAGGGTGGCGACTGGTGGCGCTGGTGCGGCATCTGCCCGAGCGCGACCGCGTCACCAACCCCGACGGTCTCGGCCACGTCAACTGCAACCCCGGGCGTGAGTTCGCTTCACCGCTTCCCGTTCCCGTGGTTCTGGTGCGGCGACCGCGACCCCAAGGCCAGCCACTCCGCGAAGCCGACCCCGACGGTCAAGCCAACTCCGACGAAGTCGCCTTTCCCGGGCAACTGGTGGGGCGGCGGCTTTGGATTCGGCAAGGACGGTAACGGTCAGGGCAGCAATGGCCAGGGCGGCAATGGCGCGGGCACCGGTGGTGGCCAGCGTGATGGCACCCCAATGCACGCGGTCCAAGGCGCCGACACCGCACAGCACCACTGATTCGAGCACGACAGATCGGGCGTGACTGATTGGCGACACCCCGGCACCACTGATCCTGCGCGCCGGATGAAATCAGCCCGGCTCGAGCGACTTCCTCCGGGAGCCGCCCGGGCCGGGCGATCTCTTTGCCCTAGAGCTTGACGAGGGGGGCGTAGCGAAGCACGAAGGTCTTGGCGCCTATCGTGGCGCCGAAGTCAACCTTCGCCTGGGCGTTGTCGCCGAGCCCCGAGGTCGATACCACCGTGCCGAGGCCGAAGCTGTCGTGGCTGACCCGATCCCCCGCGGAAAGCGACGGCACCGGCCGATTGCCGACACCGCTACGCCGAGCAGGCGCGCCGGGCAAGACGGCCGCCGAGGCTCCCGCGTACGACCGACCGCCGCCGGTCGGCGTGTAACGAGCGGGCGCAGATCGCTTCCAGTCGACCAATGAGTCGGGTACCTCGTCGAGAAACCGGGACGGCGGGTTGTACGACGGTGCTCCCCACGTACTGCGTTGCATCGACCTGGTCAGATAGAGCCGCCCCTGCGCGCGGGTGATCCCGACGTACGCGAGCCGCCGCTCTTCCTCGAGCTCCTTGGGCTCGGTCAACGAGCGCATGTGCGGGAAGACGCCGTCTTCGAGCCCGGTCAGGAACACCACCGGAAACTCCAGGCCCTTCGCCGTGTGCAGCGTCATGAGCGTCACGACGCCGCCGTGCTCGTCGCCTTCGGTCGGGATCTGGTCGGCATCCGCCACCAACGCGACCTGCTCGAGAAAATCCGCGAGGGTGCCACCCGGCGTCCCCTCTTCGAATTCACGCGCCACCGTCACGAGTTCGCGCAGGTTCTCGACCCGCGACTCGTCCTGCGGATCGATGCTCGCCTCGAGTTCGGCGAGGTAGCCGCTCTTCGTGAGCACGGCGTCCATCACCTCGGACGGCGGGTGCGCGTCCGCCATTAGCCGCAACTCGTCGAGTAACGCAACGAAGTCCTTCACCGCGGAAAGCGAGCGGGTCGCGATGCCGTACGCCTCGTCACTGCGCTGCAGCGCTTGCGCGAAGGTGATGCGCTCACGAGCGGCGAGCGCCTCGATGCAAGCCTCGGCACGGTCGCCGATACCGCGGCGTGGCACATTCAGAATCCGGCGCAGCGAGATCGTGTCGTCGGGATTCACCAGCAGCCGCAAGTAGGCGAGCAGATCGCGGACCTCGCGGCGTTCGTAGAACCGCACACCGCCGACGACTTTGTAGGGCAGCCCGACCCGGATGAAGATTTCCTCGAAGACACGCGACTGCGCGTTGGTGCGATAGAAGATCGCGACGTCGCTGTAGGCCGCGAGCCCGAGATCGTGCAGCCGGTCGATCTCCTCGGCAACGAACGTCGCTTCGCCCCGCTCGTCGTCGGAAACGTAGCCACCGATCTGCTCGCCGTCGCCGGCGTTCGACCACAAGTTCTTCGCCTTGCGGCCCTCGTTGCGGGTGATGACCGCATTGGCCGCGCTCAGGATCGTCTGGGTCGAGCGGTAGTTCTGCTCGAGCAAGACCACGGTCGCGTTCGGGTAGTCGCGCTCGAACTCCAAGATGTTGCGGATCGTTGCGCCCCGAAACGCATAGATCGACTGGTCGGCGTCGCCAACGACGACGAGTTCAGCAGGCGGGACGTCGGAACCGGCACGCACGAGATCGCCGTCAACCGTGCGCTTCTCCTGCTGCGACACAGCGCCGCCGACCAGCTCGCGGACCAGCGTGTACTGCGCGTGGTTCGTGTCTTGGTACTCGTCGACCAGCACATGCCGAAAGCGACGGCGATAGTGCTCGGCGACGTCGGGGAAGGCTTGAAAGAGATTGACCGTGACCATGATCAGGTCGTCGAAGTCGAATGCGTTCGCCTCGCGCAGCCGCCGCTGGTAGGCGGTGTACGCCTCGGCGAGCGTCTTCTCATGGCTGTTGCTGGCCTTGCGCTCGTAGTCCTCGGGATCGATGAGCTCGTTCTTCAGGTTCGAGACCTGCGCGTTGAAGGCGCGGGGCGGGTAGCGCTTGGGGTCGAGATCGAGCTCGCGGCACACCAGTGTCATCAGCCGGTGGGAGTCGGCGGAGTCGTAGATCGAGAACGTCGTGGTGAACCCGAGCCGCTTGGCGTTCTCGCGCAGGATCCGCACGCAGGCCGAGTGGAACGTCATCACCCACATGACCTTCGCCCGGTTGCCCACCATCGCAGCAACGCGTTCTTTCATCTCACCGGCGGCCTTGTTGGTGAAGGTAATCGCCAGAATCTCAGTCGGCGCAACGTGCCGCTGTGCGAGCAAGTAAGCGATGCGGCGGGTCAGGACTCGCGTCTTGCCGGAACCGGCGCCGGCGACGATGAGCAGCGGACCCCCCTCGTGCACGACGGCCGCGCGCTGCTGGGGGTTGAGATCGGCAAGGAGCTCTTCGGTCTGCGCTGACATCGACCTTGAGTCTACGGAGCCGCCGGGACAAGCTACGGAGCCGCCAGGACAAGCAGAGTCACTCGCCTAAGATGGCGTCCGTGCCCATCGAACCCATACCGGACGCCGAGATCGAACGCGTCCTGGTCATCACCGCCCACCCTGACGACGTCGACTTCGGATCCGCGGGCACGATCGCGACATTCACCGATGCGGGCATCGAGGTCGTCTACTGCATCTGCACCGACGGCGATGCCGGCGGGTATGACCTTGAGTTTCCGCGCGATCAGATCGCGCCGATTCGCAGAGCTGAGCAGATCGAGGCGGCCAAGCGGGTCGGCGTCCACGATGTTCGTTTTCTTGGCTACCCCGACGGCGCTCTTGTCGCAAGCTTCGACTTGCGTCGTGACATCAGCCGGGTGATCCGCCAGGTCCAGCCACAGCGAGCGCTCGTGCCGAGCCCGGAGCGCGACTACACCAGGGTCGGGCGCAGCCACCCAGATCACCGCGCCGCAGGTAACGCAGCCCTCGACGCGATCTACCCCGACGCCCGCAACCCGTTCGCCTATCCCGAACTGCGGCTCGCCGAGGGCCTGCCCGCCTGGGTGGTCAAGGAGGTCTGGGTCATGGGCGGGGTCGACGGCCACGACCTGCACTACGTCGACGTGACCGACACCTTCGACCGCAAGATCGCTGCTCTCAAGGCGCACGAGAGCCAAACTGCACACATGGACAATCTCGAAGAATTCGTTGGCAAGTGGCTGTTAGCGAACGCCGAAGCCGCCGGCTTGCCCGTAGGCCGAAAGGCTGAATCTTTCTTGGTGATGTCCACGCCCTGACGCTGCGGCAGCGT
>DATCFU010000262.1:0-22841 GCA_036509315.1 Acidothermaceae bacterium | reverse complement strand
CCTCGGATCTCGTTCGTGCGCGCGAGACCGCACAGGCGCTCGCCGACGTCACCCGGCTGCCCATCGCGACGGATCCGCGGTTGCGCGAGATCGACGTCGGCGTGTGGCAAGGACTCACGTTTGATGAGGTGGCCGAGCGTTATCCGGTCGAGGCAGCGTCGTGGCGAGACGGCGGAGACGGACGGCGCGGCGGTGGCGAGAGTCTCGTCGAAGTGGGCGCACGTGCAGTTGCGGCGGTCGACGATGCGCTGGTGTCGCTTGCGGACGGCGCAACGCTCGTCGTCGTCACCCACGGCGCCGCTGGTCGAGCGATCGTGGCGTCGATGATCGGCCTCCCGACGCCGTGTTGGCGGTCGCTCGGGTCGCTGGCGAACTGCTGCTGGTCGCTGCTGAGGGAAGCGCCGTCGGGGTGGCGGCTGTTCGACCACAATGCGGGCTCGCTGCCGGAGGTAGTCGTCGGGGATGACCGATGATCTCGGTAGCCGGACGGCGTCGGCTGGGCGTCCGCTAGACTTCGCCACGCCCGGAAGGGCACTTTGGGGCTTTAGCTCAGCTGGTAGAGCACTTGCCTGGCAGGCAAGGGGTCAGGGGTTCGAGTCCCCTAAGCTCCACTCCCATCACCGCAGGTCAGGGCCGGTTACGACGCTGTAAGTCGTGCCGGCCTTCACCGTATTTGCGGAACGGCGAGCCTAACGGGGAGCATTTTTGGTTTGAAAGTTCGGCCGCGGGCCGCATCGTGGATGTTCGCTTAATTGAGGTCGGCCATCGTTCTCGGGGGACCCCGCCGTCGGCGCCTGTCGCTGCCGGCATCCGCACGATGTGAGCGCGACACAGGACCATCGCGAGGTGGTTGAACGCTTCACGGCGAGGAAGCCGCTGGGCTCGGCGCTGTGCCGGACGCCGCGCTCGATTCCGGGCGTGGCGGTAGGAGAAGTTGGCTGTAGTCGGAGCGTACGAGCGGCTGACTCACCAGCGTTCCGTCGGTAAGCGGCACATCGGCGGGCACGCCGTCCAGACTGATCTGGACGGCGTCGATCCCCGGGTAACCCACCGCGGTCATAACGACCTGTGCGGTCGCAAGAATCTGCCCTTGTCCGCGGATGTCGCCAAACGTACTGGCGAGGTCGATGTTCGCGACCGAACCGCTAAACGTCACCCGATTGAGGATCGGGTTCGTGTTGATCGCCGTCACCAGTCCTGACTGCGTCTCCGCATCTGTGGGACCTTGCAGCAGGCTGCGGAGCAGCGCTGACAGGGTCGACGTCTCGCTCGCAGGTCGGTGCACGGCGACAAGAACTCCGTTGCGCACGAGATAGATGGTCGACGTCGACGCAGGTTGGGAGGCCGAGGGTGCGGGGCTGTCCCTCGGTGACAATAGTTCGGCGGGGATTGCTCGGCTCGGGATCGACGTGGCGTGATTTTGGACGCCTACTCCGCAGCCCATGACCAGTATTGCCGCAACACCGGCGGCCAGGGCAACTCTTCTCATGGCTTGTGCGCGGGTAGTTCGATGGCGAAACGCGACCCGCCCGCCGGTCGATCCTCGACCAATACCGTTCCTCCGAGCAGGGCGACGTGCTCCGCAACGAGGGCGAGCCCGAGCCCGACTCCACTGCCTTCGGCTCGGCGGCCGCCGCTGCCTCGGCTGAAGCGCTCGAAGATGCGGATATGGTCGGACGGCGGGATGCCTGGTCCGGCGTCGTCAACCTCGAAGCGGACGGCGCCGCTGGGCGTGCGGCACAAACCGACGCGTATTATGCCACCCGCATAGCGATTCGCGTTCTCGACCAAGTTGGAGAAGGCACGTTCCATCCGTCTCTTGTCTATGCTCACATGCGCCGATGAGGCGTCAGCGGAGATGTCGAGCGGGGTCGTCGGGCAGATCGCTGCGCCCAACCGTGATACGAACTCGGCGGCGAGCACGTCGTCGATGACGAGATTGGTCGCTCCGGCATCGGCGCGGGAGATTTCCAGCAGATCCTCAACCAGCTTGTGGAACGCCCTCATTTCCGAACGCATGAGCTCGAGAGCTTGCCGTTGAGGCGACGTCCAGCCGTCGGTGTTGCGCTCGAGGACGCTTAGAGAGGTCGCAAGCGTGGTGAGTGGAGTTCGCAGCTCGTGGCTGACGTCGGAGGCGAACCGCGCGTCTCGGTCGATTCGCATTTGCACCGCGTCGACCATGGCGTTGAATGCCGCGCCGAGGCGCGCGAGTTCTCTGTCCTCCGTCGCGCGCAGGCGGGTGTCGAGTTTGCCTCCGGCGATTTCTCCAGCAGCCATGGCAACGTCACGCACTGGTTGAAGCGCGCGTTTGCTCGCCCAGCTGCCGAGAAGGCCGCCAGCGGCCGTGGTGATCAGCGCGGCGACGCCGAGGGATGCTGACAAGATCCGCAGGGTGGAGTTGAGCTCGCTCAGCGAGAAGACTTGGATGTAGACCGCGTCAGCGGCGCGGACCGGGACGCTGACCGCGATTGCGGTCGTTCCGGCGTAGCGGAAGCGTTGGCTTGCGGCGGCGCCGGTGAGCGCTTTGGCGGTGAGGTCGGGCGGGAGCTGGGTTGGGCCGAGTCCGACCGAGGTCCCGAACCAGCTGCCGTGGCGGTAGATGAGCGAGTCCGACTCTGCACCCGATGGCAAGGTGGCGAGGAAGTTGGTGATATCGACGTTGCTCGACCGTAGCTCGGAGCGCACGAGCAACGCATTGGCGAATGTCTGATGTTGCGCGGAGGCTTCGCGTTCTCGTAGCAAATAGTTGCGTGCTAGGCCCAACGCCAAGATCGCCATGGTTGCGGCGAGCAGGAATGCGCCGACACCAAACACGAGTGTGACTCTTGCCCGCAGACCGAGTCGGCGCGGAAAGCGTTGCGACGTCACGGTTGCAGCTTGTAGCCGAGCCCTCGGACCGTCACGAGCAGCTCGGGCTGGGAAGGATCGACCTCGATCTTCGTCCTCAGCCGACGCATGTGCACGTCGACGATGCGACCATCTCCGAAGTAGTCGTAGCCCCAGATACGCTCGAGGAGTATTTCGCGACTGAAGACCCTCGACGGCGCTGCCGCGAGTTCGCACAGCAGCCGAAATTCGGTCCGCGTCAAGTGAATCTCGATACCAGCCCGCAGCAGTACGCCTTCGTCTGGACGAAGCTCGAGATCGCGCACTTCGATCACGCCGACGGCGGCGCTCGTAGGCCGGGTGCGGCGACGCAACGCCCTGATTCGGGCCGCGAGCTCCTTCATGACAAACGGTTTGGTGACGTAGTCGTCAGCGCCCGCCTCTAGGCCCGCTACCACCTCGTGAGTATCAGCGCGGGCAGTAACGATGATGATCGGAACATCGCTCGTGCGACGCAGTTGCCTGCAGCACTCGAAACCATCGATGTCGGGAAGCATCAAATCCACGAGCACGACATCCGCCCCGTCTGCAGCGAACAACGCCAGGCCAGGCTCACCAGCTTCGGCCTCCGCGACTTCGTGACCTTCGTCCTCCAGCGCTAGCCGCATCGAGGCCCGGATCCGATCATCGTCCTCAATCACCAGGATGCGAGACACATGCCTCCGTCGTAGCTGAAGCCGAACCCCCCCGATGCTTGCACCCTACGACGCCACCCCGCTCGGGTCGACCACGTCGAAACGCGGTGAATCTCCATGGGGATCCTTCAGACAGTTGGCTACACGGAACCCGCGGTACGCAACCGGGGGGAGGGAATGTCACGAAACTGCAAAGAATCGGACAGGGCATTCGTCACATCAGCCGGGCAAGCTCAGGGGTGTTGATTCGCAGGCACTAGGCACTAGGCACTAGGCACTGAGCTCAAGCGATGGAGGAACCAGGCATGCAGAATTCGATCATGAACCGGTCCGAGCTCGTGTTCCAATTCGACATCGAACGCGAGGCCGAGCGGGTGATAGTCCATTTAGCCGGCGAAATCGACATGGCCAATGTGAGGCGCCTTCGTGAAGCTCTCGTGGCGCTTGACGACGAGTCGGTTCACCAGGTTCTCATCGACCTTGCCGACGTCACCTTTATGGGCTCGTGCGGCCTCGCCGTTCTCGTCGCGACCTCCAAGCGGTGCCGTGCTCATCATCGAGAGCTGGTCCTGCGCGCGCCAAGTCGCGCCGTGGTCTTTGCTCTTGCATCGAGTGGATTGCTACGAACCTTCCGCTATGACGCTGAGTCGCTCGACGTTGGCGAATTCTGGCCGACCCAGCTCCCCGAGCCCGCCAGTCCCCGTCTACCGATCCGGCCGTTATCGCGTTTAAGCGCGCGGGCTGGCTGAGGGCCTCGACGGCTGT
The DNA here is from genome assembly GCA_036509315.1 of Acidothermaceae bacterium. Taxonomy (GTDB): domain Bacteria; phylum Actinomycetota; class Actinomycetes; order Acidothermales; family Acidothermaceae; genus PALSA-607. Next base: position 18,555 of record DATCFU010000262.1, on the reverse strand, counting down.
CAAGCCCGGGTTCAACTGCGGTTCCCAAGCCCCCCGAGGATCCTTGGCCCGACGCTCGACACGCACGCGTGCCACTCACCGCCGTGTGTTCTGCGACGGCCGCCGATCTGCATCGGCTCAACCCCCGTTAGCTACGATGGCGCACAGGCAGCCGACCGACCCGCCGGAATCCTGCGAACGGTTCCGGGCGGCGGTCTGGCCCTGATCCTCGACGACGTGAGAGGGCGATGCGTGCCTGATCGGGACCCGTTCAGTGAGTTTATGATCGAGCTCAGTGACGGCAAACGTTGGGCGGTGGCCCGAGCCGACGGCTGGGACGACTTCATCGAGCAGCTGAGCCGGCTGTTGCCGGATCTGCCGCTGCGCCGCAGGCAAGCGTTGATCATGTTGCTCTTCGCACTCACTGAGAAGCTGATGGAACCCGAGGATCTGACGGTGTGGTTGGCCGATCACGACGCCACCACCGAGGAAGGGCTCGAGCAGTTCCTCACTTGGTTGCGGAGCTTCCGCTCACCCAGCTGAACGACCGCATGAACAACGGGCCAGCGGCTAGCGCGCTGGTTGGACGACGACCTCGAACCAGACAGTCTTGCCGCGCTCGCGCGGGGTGATGCCCCACTGGTGGGCGAGGGAGTTGATCAGCGCGAGCCCGCGGCCGCCTTCTGAATCGGTGTCCATGGGGCGCAGTTGCGGAGGCGCGGGGATCTCGTCGGTGGCAGCGATCCGCAACGTCATCGCTCGCAAGCTGACTTCTAGCCGCAGGTTCGTACGGGCATGCCGGACCACATTGGTGATCAGTTCGCTGGTCAGCAAGATCGCGACATCATCGGGGTCGTCGCAGTCCCATAGTTTCATCATCTCGTCGACGAGCCGGCGTGCCTGAGCCGGTGCAGTGGGGTCTGGCGCGATGTCGAATGCCGCCTCGCGCGATGTCGTGGATTCGGGGACGGCGGTCCGGGGTTTCACCACCGGGTCGCCGGGATCCGTCGCGGAGCCTTCCCACGCGTGCAGGGGGCCGGCCACCTCGCGAGAATACCCAAACTGGGGGCGGTACACCTCGTTGCATGTGCCGAAGATTGCGTGTGTCCAATGTTGCGTCTGTCTAAGGTTGCATGGGCCAGATCGTCGCGGCGCGTCTTGGCCGGGTTTCGTCGGCGCCGTCCCGTTGAGGCGCCGACCGACGTCAGGTTTGTCATTTCACGGGCTGGCGCCGCACTAGGTGACGGCTGGGCACCGTGGCTGCCCGTGCTTCGCGTACCTGGACGGCGAGCAGCGCGATGTCGTCGTTGGTGCGGCCGCCCCGATGCCTACGCAATCGTCGCAGCGAGCCGGAAGAAGGCGCGCGCCCTGGTTGTCGCAACATTCGAGCAGGCCGTCGGTGTACAGCAGCAGCCGATCACCGGGATCGACGTGGTAGCTCTGAACCGACGCGGACGGTCCCAGTCCCAGTACCAGTGGCGCGGCGTGGTCGCGCAGTTCTTCCAGTAGCCGGGCGCCCTTCGGGATGACCAGCAGCGGCGGTGGGTGACCGCAGGAGATCACGTGGAGCCAGCCGTGCGGGTCGAGTTCGCAAAACACGGGGGCGATGGTGTCTTCGTCGCCGGATCGGCGTTGCACGATGGCATTGACGTTGCAGACGACCTCGGCATCCTTGACGCTGTCCGGATCGGCGTTGTACTGAGCAACCTCAGGTGAGCCTGACCCGAACACGGTCGGCAGGTCGACGCCGGTGTTCCCGAGCGACACCCCGTTGCCAAGCCGGCATGTGCTCGAGGGGGACGGCGAGGCAGCGGCCGCCCCAGTCGGACCGGCAATGGCGGCCAGGCCGCCACCGCCGATCATCGACGTCAAGGCCAGGAGAGTGCGTGCCCCGGATGGTCTTCCACGGGGCTAAGCGTCGGGATTCGGTCACGGTCGACCTCCTCGGTTCGACGACAGAAGATCCGTTCAACGGCGCCGCTAGATACTCAAGGCCTTCTTACAGGAACCATCAGGTGAACTCATCACTAACTCAGCAAAAGCCCCATAAGCGGCGTATAGGGCACGCATCCCTGTGGGCAGTCGGGGGTACGACAGGCTCATGGCGATGTTCCTCGTTGAGCTGCACCGTTCGGGTCCGCGATGGGACTCGTCACTGCCCCTTGAACAACAGTCCGAATGGGCCGCGCACGCGACCTACATGGATGCCCTCGTTGATGACGGCTTCATCGTGTTGGGCGGCCCCCTCGACGACGAGTTCCGAATAATCCACGCCATCGAGGCGGACTCCGCAGAGGCGGTACGCGCCGCCCTCTCGCGTGACCCGTGGAGTGAGACCCATCTGCAGCTTGAGTCGGTGACGCCCTGGACCATCCGGCTGGATGGCCGGTGGCTAGCACGCGCCTAGGCTGGGTGTCATGGACCTGCGCGTCTTCATCGAGCCTCAACAAGGCGGCACTTACGACGACCTGCTTCGCGTCGCGCGAGCCACCGAAGACCTCGGCTTCGACGCCTTCTTCCGGTCCGATCACTACCTCGCCTTCGGTTCGCCCACGCTGCCAGGACTGACAGACGCGTGGACGACGCTGGCTGGGCTCGCCCGCGACACCAGTCGCATCAAGCTGGGCACCTTGGTCACTGCCGCGACGTTCCGGTTACCTGCGCCGCTCGCAATCTCCGTTGCGCAGGTCGACCAGATGAGCGGCGGGCGGGTCGAGTTCGGCATCGGCGCGGCTTGGAACGATGCCGAGCACACGGCATACGGCATCCCGTTCCCCGATATCGCTGAACGCTTCGATCGGCTCGAGGAGCAGGTGGCCGTGATCGACGGGTTGCTGCGCACGCCGGCGGGGGAGAAGTTCTCGTTCGCCGGCAAGTACTACCCGATTGTCGACGCGCCAGCACTCGGTCGGGCCGTGCCCATCATCATCGGCGGCCGCGGGCCGAAGCGGACCCCCGCACTTGCGGCTCGGTATGCGGCCGAATACAACGTGCCGTTCGTCCCCGTCGATGACGTCGACGCTGCGTTCGAGCGGGTGCGCGCGATTGCGGGCGGACGCGAAATCGTGTACTCGAGCGCGCAGGTGGTGTGTGTCGGCCGCGACGACGCGGAGGTTGCCCGGCGTGCGGCCGCCATTCGACACGACGTCACGGAACTGCGCGCGAATGGTTTGGCTGGCACACCAAACGAGGTGGTCGACCGGATCGGCAAGTTCGCTGCGATCGGTGCGAGCCGCCTGTACCTACAATTACTTGACGTGACCGATCTCGATCATCTCGACCTCATCGCGTCGGCTATCGCGCCACAACTCTGACTGATTGCCGCCATGTCGAGTCCGGTCGTGCCGACGCCGACAGAGGTGTCGGACGGCGTTCAACTCCGGCCTCATCGACTGCACGCATGCGAACGTGTCCGGCTTCACGCTTCGAAGCCGCTGCCCTCGATGAACTTCGGCAGCATCGCGAACAACCGGTTCGGCCACAACTCGCAGACGGGTAATCCGGTCATCATAGTGCCGACGACAGTGTGTGAAACCGTCGGCAACGCTTACGACGACGACGGGACGCGGGTGCTGGTCCGTCGCAACGGTCCCCAGGGTTTGATCGGGGTCTCGTACTGCGTTCGGATTCTGGGATCGATTCGGCTGCGAGATCGTGTCCCGCTTGCTGCCGCGACCGGACGTGCCGGTGCCCGATCTGGGCTGCGGTGCAGGAGGATCGGCGATCCCCGCCGTGGGCCGACCGCTCTGGCCCACGATCTCCTGCGCGAGAGCCTGCTCGCCTAAGTCGTCCGTGCGAGGTCACCGTTGTGCGCGCCGATGTGGTCTTCGGAACGGCCAGCCGCTGACACGAGATCAGAGCGTTGCGGCGCGCCGCGCACCTAGGTGAAAAGCGATCGGGCACTCTAAATCTGCGCGACGATGACAGGTCACTTGTCCCCCCGGGTGACACGGGCTCGCCGCGAAGTGGCGGTCCGGCTCGCGCATCCCCCACGCAGAGCCGGACCGCCGCGCCCCCGGTTGGAGACCGCACCCCCGGCTAGCGGCCTACCGGGAAAGTTTCGCGGAAGGCGACATTGGCGGGTATTGGCCGTCCGGCCACAACCGTTCGCGCATCTGCCCATGTTTCGTAAGCGTTCGGCGCAGCGGGGTGACCATTCGGACAAAACATCGCAGATCGGTACGGCTCAGTCACTAGGGATCGAGTCGGTCATTTGCCACTCGCGCCACACCCGTGACGTCTGATCGGTGATCAAATCGAGAGCGGGGCGGGCGTACACTGAGCGCCGTGTCCCAGTTGCTTCTCATTACGCCGCGCTGACCCGACGTCGGCGCGGCGACCCCTCGTGCGCGAGGGGTCTTTTTGTGTCTGAATCGACTGCCATGCCACCTGCCGCACCCTCCGCCGTCCAACTACTTGCGACACCGATGAGGAACCGATGAGCGAGACGTTCGACTTCGCCGCCATCCAGGATCGATGGTTGCCGGTCTGGGACGAGCTCGGCCCGTTTCGCACCGGCCGCCCGGCCGCTGACGGCTCGCCACGCGAGCGCCGCTACATGCTCGACATGTTTCCCTACCCGTCGGGCGACCTGCACATGGGCCACGCCGAGGCTTACGCGTTCGGTGATGTGCTCGCCCGCTACTGGCAACAGCTCGGCTACGACGTCATGCATCCAATCGGCTGGGATTCGTTCGGGCTGCCCGCCGAGAATGCCGCGATCGCCCGCAACCAGCATCCGGCCGACTGGACGTACAAGAACATCGAGACACAGGCCGCGTCGTTTCGGCGCTACGCCATTTCGTTCGATTGGTCGCGCCGGCTGCACACCAGCGATCCGGAGTACTACCGCTGGACCCAGTGGCTGTTCCTGCGCTTCTTCGAACGTGGGCTGGCCTACCGCAAAGCGTCGGCGGTCAACTGGTGCCCAAACGACCAGACCGTGCTGGCGAATGAACAAGTCGTCGCTGGTCACTGTGAACGCTGCGGGGCGCTGGTTACTAAGAAGACGCTGACCCAGTGGTACTTCAAAATCACCGAATATGCCGACCGGCTACTCGACGACATGCGCGAACTCGAGGGTTCATGGCCCGAGCGGGTGCTGACGATGCAGCGCAACTGGATCGGTCGATCGGTCGGTGCGCGCGTCGACTTCGCGATCGAAGACCGCGCCGAGCCAGTCACCGTGTTCACCACCCGACCCGACACGTTGTACGGCGCGACGTTCTTCGTGGTCGCTGCCGACTCGGCGCTGGCTGCCGACCTGTGTGCTTCCGAACAACGAGCCGCGTTCGATGCTTACGTCGAGCAGGTTCGGCGGCTCTCGGACATCGACCGGATGTCGACCGAGCGGGTGAAGACCGGTGTTTTCCTAGGCAGATATGCGATTAACCCGGTCAACGACGAACGTATCCCGGTGTGGGCAGCCGACTACGTGCTGGCCGACTACGGTACCGGGGCCATCATGGCGGTGCCTGCGCATGACCAGCGCGACCTCGACTTCGCCCTGACGTTCGGGATGCCGGTGCGCATCGTGGTTGCCACAGCCGAGCCCGATCCAGCGGAAAGCGGCGTCGCGACCGCAGGTGACGGCGTCCATGTGAACTCAGGTTCGCTCGATGGTCTCGACAAGGGCGCGAGCATCGATCGAGTCATCACCGAGCTCGAAGCCAAGGGTGTCGGCAAGGGCGCGATCAACTATCGGTTACGCGACTGGTTGCTGTCACGGCAGCGATTCTGGGGCGCGCCGATCCCGATCGTGCATTGCCCGGCCGACGGCGAGGTTCCGGTGCCGGACGCCGAGCTGCCGGTGCGACTGCCCGACCTGCGTGGTGCTGACCTCCAGCCCAAGGGCGTATCACCACTGGCCGCCGCAACCGAGTGGGTGAACACGACGTGCCCGAAGTGCGGGGGTAAGGCAACTCGCGACACCGACACGATGGACACATTCGTCGACTCGTCGTGGTACTTCCTGCGGTACTGCTCGCCGCATCGCGACGATGTGGTGTTCGATCCTGCTGACGTCACAATGTGGATGCCTGTCGATCAGTACGTCGGCGGCGTCGAGCACGCAATCCTGCACCTGCTGTACAGCAGGTTCTTCGTCAAGGTGTTGCACGACATGGGGCTCGTCGAGTTCGACGAACCGTTCAAAGCGATGCTGAACCAGGGTCAGGTCATCAACCAGGGCAAGGCCATGAGCAAGTCACTGGGCAATGGCGTCGATCTGGGCGAACAACTCGCAGCATTCGGTGTCGACGCGGTTCGCATGACGATGCTGTTCGCCGGGCCGCCCGAAGAAGACATCGACTGGGCTGACATGAACGTGCCCGCGCTCGGCAAGTTCTTGGCGCGGGCATGGCGGTTGGCTGCCGAGGTCCGAAGCGTTGTCGGTGTCGACGTGACCACCGGCGACCTCGCATTGCGGCGAGCGACGCATCGCACCGTGCACGAAGTCACGCATCTGCTCGACACGTTCCGGTTCAACGTCGCGATCGCACGCGTCATGGAGTTGGTCAACGCGATTCGTAAGACGGTCGACGTCGGTCCAGGACCGGCCGACCCGGCGGTGCGGGAGGCCGTCGAAGCGGTCGCCGTGATGTTGTCGCTCTTCGCGCCGTACACCGCAGAAGACGCGTGGGCCCGCCTTGGGCATCAGCCCACGGTCTTCCACGCCGGTTGGCCGGTAGTCGATCCGACGTTGCTGGTCGAGGAGTCCGTCGTCTGCGTCGTCCAGATCAACGGCAAAGTTCGCGATCGCCTCGAGGTCACACCGAATATCGATGAGGCCGCGTTGCGCGAACTCGCACTCGCTGCACCCGCTGTCGTTAAGGCTCTCGACGGCCGCGACGTGCGGACTGTAATCGTTCGGGCGCCGAAGCTCGTCAACGTCGTGGTCTAGGGTCCACCTGTGTCGCGAGCGCGCAAGAGCACGCCAGCGGTGGCGGTGGTCACCGACTCCACGGCCTACCTGCCTGCCGGATCTGCGGAGCTGCTCGGCATCCAAGTCGTGCCGCTCCAGGTCATCGTCGGTGGCGTCGTTCGGGCCGAGGGCGAGGAGATCGGTCCGAGCGAAGTTGCCGCCGTCCTGCATCGTGGGCACTCGGTCAGCACGTCGCGACCGTCGCCCAGCTTGTTCGCCGCCGCTTACCACCGGGCGTTTGCCGCTGGCGCGACGTCGATCGTTTCGGTGCAGCTGTCGGCCGCGATGTCTGGCACTGTCGACGCGGCGAGGCTTGCTGCGGTCGACGTCGGCGGTGACATCACGGTCATCGACTCGCGGTCGGTCGGCATGGGGATGGGGTTCGCCGTCGTGGCTGCCGCTGACGCCGCGGTCGCTGGCGCCGATGCCGAGGCGGTGGTCGAGACAGTCACCCAGACCCTTGGGCGCACCCAGGCCATCTTCTACGTCGACACCCTCGAATACCTGCGTCGCGGCGGTCGCATCGGCGCGGCCCGCGCACTGGTGGGGTCGGCGCTCGCGGTGAAGCCGTTGCTCTGTCTGCGAGATGGCCGCATCGAACCGCTCGAGCGGGTCAGGACGGCGTCGCGGGCGATTGCTCGACTTGAGGAGCTCGCCGTGTCGATGGCAGCCGATGAACCCGTGAGTGTTGCTGTGCATCACCTCGACGCGGCGCCGCGTGCCGCACAGGTTGTCGAAGCACTCGAGGGCCGCCTGCCGAAGGCGGGCGACATCATCACGACCGAGGTCGGTGCTGTCGTCGGCGCACACACCGGCCCCGGCATGCTCGCCATCGTCGTCTGCACACGATGACCGCTTTCCACACTCGTCGGCGTTTGCTCGCGCGGTGCACAGCCTCGGTGGTGTCGCACCCGTAGGACTTGCTCGGACGCTTAGCTCGGTGTGTGCCGATGTTCCGTCGCAGGCCGGACCCGCGCGAGCTGGCGAGCGTGCTGCACCGGCTCGAACGCCTGCAGATCGTCGCCCAACCCGCGGCCCAGGGGTGGTTGCCGCACGCCCCGGATCTGCAGCTGCCGCCGATGCCTGCGACGGCCAGGCGTGGGTGGCGAGCCAGGGTGCGGGCATCGGTTCCGGCGCGCCTGCACGTCACCGCTTTCGATCCGGGACGGCGAGGGGTGGCGGTGCTCGTGGTCCTCGCGGTCGTCGGTGCCTCGGGTGGCGCGTGGTACTTCCTGCGCGCGGCTCCGCACATTCGGATGGCCGACGCTGACCCGACCGGTGCCGACTGTCAGACAGGTACGGGTCAAGGGGCCGGCAGCTGTCTGGCAGTCGGAGGCGGCTCGGCTCGTTCGCCGACTGAAAGCGTTGCGCCCACCGACGGATTCGTGCCCGTCGGCACGGCGGCGATCCCGTCAGAGCTGCCGACGCCGTCCAAGGCAAGCGACGTTGTCGTCGACGTCGTCGGCAAGGTTGCGCGGCCTGGTGTCTTCACGCTGCCGCCCGGCTCACGGATCATCGACGCGATTGCTGCGGCCGGTGGTGCACTTGCCCACACCGACCTGACGGCGCTCGATCTCGCCCGCAAGTTGAGCGATGGGCAGGAGATCTTCGTCGGAGTTCCGCCGCCGTCCGGCACTGCCGCGATGTCGGCAGGTGGCGTCGTAGGTGACGACGCCGCGGTTGGCGCCGACGCCGGCGTGAGCGCGGACCCGGTCGTCAACATCAACACCGCTACGCAAGCCGACCTCGAGACGTTGCCCGGGGTCGGAGCGGTGACCGCGCAGAAAATCCTCGCTTGGCGAACGCAGCACGGCCGCTTCACCAGCGTGACCCAGTTGCAGCAGGTCTCGGGCATCGGACCGGCGAAGTACGCCGCGCTGGCCGGTCGGGTGAAGGTGTGAAGTCACCGCCGGGCGCCGCAGCCACGCGGGTGGAGCTCATGCCCGGTGAGCCGGTCGAACTACGGCTGCTCGTGCCGGCCGGTGTGGCCTGGCTGACAGCAGCGATCGCTTTGCTGGTGTCCCCCGCAGTCGGCTTGATGGTCGCAGCTGTGCTGGTTGTGGTCGGTGCCGCGGTCGGCGCGACGATGCTTCGCGGAAAGCCAGCGCGACACCACGTGCGTACGCGCGTCATAGCCGCCGCTCTGCTGTGCGCAGCGGGTGCGGCAGCGGCTGCAGCCTGGCGGGTGGCCGCGGTACAGCGTGGCCCGCTACCGTCGCTGGCTCGCGCGCACGCCACGGTCACCTTGGAACTGATCGTCACGAGTGACCCGCACTTGTCGGCTGCTTCGTCGGCTGGTGGCGGCCGGTCCCTTGTCGTGTTGTTGGCAAAGGCGGTCGAGGTCAGCGGTGACGAGGTGCCAAGCACCACGATCAGCTCTCCGATCGTGGTGCTTGCGACCGCGCCAGGCTGGCTCTCGTTGCAACCGACGCAACGCGTCACCGCAGCGGGCCGTGTGAGCGCGCCAGACCCCGGCGAGTTGGAGAGCGCGCTCTTCGATGCGCGCGGGTCGCCAACACACGTCGGTGCAGCGTCGCCAGTCGAGCGCGTAGCCGGGCGCGTCAGGGATGGGTTGCGAACAGCGGCAGCTCCGCTCCCCGCTGGACCACGCGGCCTGCTGCCCGGTCTCGTTGACGGCGACACATCGGGACTCTCGCCCGATCTTGTGGCTGCGTTTCGCACAACAGGGCTCACACACATCGTCGCCGTCTCGGGTGCGGCTGCGGCAATGGTGGAGGGTGAAGCCACGCAATCGGGGGTCACAGATCGACATGAATCGGTCGTCATCATCGAGGCAGGGCAGTCGAAGAGGTCTGATCGGACCATGTCGGCATGGCCGGGTGCACGGCTAGGTTGGCCTTGGGCACGGAGCCAGTGAGTGGGAGTCGCCAACATCGGGGGTTAGCGTGACGCTGCGTAGGATGCATCGGCGGATTATTTCGATCACGGCAGCCGGGCTGGTGGCGGCGGGCGCAGTACAGGTTGCAGCCGTCGGCGCCGCACCACCCGCCAACGCGACCGGTGGGACGGTAAGCGCGACGCGGGCCTGTGAACCGACCGATGGCGCCAACAACCCCGGCCAGGAGTTCCTCCTCACGGCCTCGGGTCTGACCGCCCTGACGCCGGGTCATTACACGTGGACGGCGACGTACAACAGCGTCAACTTCACGAGCGCCCCAGACCTGTCCGGTAACGGGCAGGTGATCGTGCCACCCAGTGGAAACCTTGCCTTCAGCGTCACCTACGTTGCCCCGGCCGCGCCGCTGATGTCCGGCAACCTACCGCTGACGATGGTCTCGCTGACTGTGAACCTGTTCGACACCGACACCAGCTCCGTCGCAGCCAGCTTCCCGATCAGCTTGGGCGCGCTGACCTGCGTCGCGCCGCCGGCAATGGCTGTTATGGCCGCGGCGCGAGACATCTCCAAGACAGTGATGACCGTCACTGCGCAGGCGAGCGGCCTGGCGGTGCCGGCGTCCGGCTCCGCCGGCTACTACCTAATGGCTGCGTGCCCAGACGGGTCGGTGTACGACACCACGCACGGCGCCGGATCGACGATGGTCGCGGCCGGCGTTGCAGGGTCCGGCTGGTCAGCTACTGGCAGTTTCACCGGCGCGATCACGCTCGGCGCCAACCCCGCATACCCGCGGCTCACCGCAGCGACTGGCTTCTGCGAGTTTTCTGGGCACACCAACGACGTGGCCGTTCCCGATGGGCAGTACCAAAGCTACGGCTACCTTGACGTGACCCCGACCGATGTCACGCCGGTGGTCAGCGCGGTAACGCTGACCCGTTTGACGTGCACGGACAGCTTCGGGCTGGCGTTCACCTTGGCAGGGCAGGGCACCAGCACCACCGACCATTTGATATGGGAGTCGTCGATCGCCCCTGCTGGTGACTTCCAAGGCCCGCTGTTCACCCCGGCCATCGACCCGTTCAGCGCGACCCAGACGATGGCGTTCCTCACCGGCGCCGGGACGCTGCCGGCGGGCAGCACCCCGATAAGCCTGCGGTTGTGGGACCAGACCGCAAACGTCGAACTCGGCTCGATCAGTGCCACCCTGCCTGCCTGCGGCGGCGGCGGTGGCGGTGGCGGCGGCGGTGGCGGCGGTGGCGGCGGTGGCGGCGGCGGCGGGACGTCTAGTGGGACAGTCGCCGCGGGTGGCACATTCTCCTCCGACCCAGCGGGCGCAACCTTGTCGGCGTCGAACTCGGTGCTGGTCACCGTGACCAGCCCGACCGCTGGAACGGTCAGTGTCACCAAGGGGTCGAGCAGCCCTGCCGTTGCCGGCTACACGACCTTGGGTGTCAACGTGCAGATCACCGCCCCAGCTGCGACTGCTAGTGCCGCGCTTCGGCTGACGTTCGCAGTGTCGCTGGCCAGTCTGCCTAAGGGCTGGTACCCATCTGATGCGACCGTGTTCCGCAACGGCGTGCCGCTGTCCGCATGCTCGCCGGCGGCACCGAACTCGGCAACCCCTGACCCGTGCCTGCTGGCGTTGTCGGTGGCCGGCGGAGCGGAGACGTTGACCGTGTTGACCTCGCACGCCTCGTCGTGGGATGTGGAGGCCGCGAACGTGGGCCGCCTCGCCGGGCCGGACCGGTTCGCCACGGCGGCAGCGGTGAGCTGGGCAGCGTTCCCAGCGGGCGGCGCGGGCGCGGTCGTGCTTGCCTCTGGCGCGAACTACCCGGACGCGTTGGTCGGCACCCCGCTGGCGAAAGCCAAAAATGCGCCTTTACTACTGACCTCTGGCGCGACCCTGCCTTCGGCGACCCGTGCGGAGATCGTCCGAGCGCTCCCTGCTGGCGGCACCGTGTATGTGCTTGGTGGGGTCACCGCGATCCCCACCTCGATCACGACGCAACTTACGTCGATGGGGTTCCACGTGTCACGGATCGCCGGCGTGGACCGGTACAGCACGGCGACTGCCGTTGCGGACGCGCTGGGGGACCCGTCTACGGTTTTACTCGCGTCGGGGTTGAACTTCCCTGACGCGCTCGCTGCCGGACCCGCGGCGGCGCATGCGGGCGGGGTCGTGCTGCTCACATCGGGCGCGAGCATGCCGGCCGTGACGGCCTCATATCTGGGCGCGCACCCCGGTGTCGTGTACGGGGTCGGTGGGCCAGCTGCCACGGCAGACGGCGCCGCGTCCGCTCTCCTGGGCGCGGACCGGTATGGGACCGCGGCGGCGGTGGCGGCAAAGTTCTTCGCCAATCCGGGGTCGCTGGGGCTCGCGACGGGGGCGAACTTCCCCGACGCGCTGTCGGGTGGGGCGCTCCTCGCGGAAGTGGGAGCGCCGCTGCTGCTGGCTGGCTCCGCGCCGCTGCCACCAGCGACCGCCGCGTACCTGGCGTCGGTGAAGGCCACTGTGACTGTTAGCCACGTCTTCGGCGGCCTGACCGTGATATCCGAGCCGGCTCGCACGGCGATCGGGGCGGCGCTCACGCAGTAGCGCGTTCGTCTCCCGCCTGCTCGCCGCTGCTGCGGTCGCGCCTCGTCGGCGGCCCGCATACTCATTGTCCCGCTCATGGGCGGCGAGGCCGATCGATTCGCGGTCAGATCTGTGGGTCTCGCGCGCCATTTTGCGCAAGGAAGGGCTGCGGCCGCTCCTGTGAGATGAGCGTTCGACGATTTCCCTATGGACTCCGACCGCCGCGAACGCCCTAGGCTCGCGAGCGACCCTGGGTACGGACCTTGTCACGAGCGACGGGCGACGATCATGACGCGGCCTATGCCCGGTACAAACCGTGGCGTGCTCGTCGGATCGGCGGGGGTGCGCCCTGTGGTCGCCCCGGATTTCTAGGACTCGTGACGAGGCACGGACGCGCGCTACTTGCCGATCGATATCTCGAGGCCGGTCGCGGCGTCGGCGGTGAATGGCGTGGAGTTGACACCGCCGCTCGCTGGCCCCCCGGTAATGCGCAGCGGGCCATGTTGCGCGCCGGGAACGAACCCAACGAAATGAAACGCGCAGTTTTCACCGTTCGGTGTGACCGACCCATCCTCGGTGACTGCACTCGCGACCGGGCCAGCCGATGTCTGCACGGCCATGACCAGCCCGGCGTCCAAATAGGTGGAGGGTCCCGTGCCGCGACATCCCGGCCCACCGACGCTGTTGACCGCGGTCCAACGGCTGGGTCCGTAGAGCACCACGAGTCCCTCGACTTCGAAATACGCTGAGTCATCGGTGATGTCGGACGCCACGGTCGGGGCGTCTGCGGGAACTGCGACGTAGTGGACTTGACCCGAAGCAAGGGTTGCGGCGCTGACCTTGGGGCCGGGCGCGTCAACGACCGAACCTACTTCGGCTTGGCCGACGACGGATAGTTGGAAGGGCCCCGGCCCGTTTGGCGTCGCGAGCGGGACGGTGAAAACGCAGCCGGCCGCACCGAACGAACCGCGCCCCAGCACATGGGCGCTGACAACTTTTCCGTCCGGGCTCTTCGCCACCAGCACCGACCCTGGTAGGAAGAACGTATTGGGCGACGCCCCTTCGCAGTCGGTCCCGGTCCCGTCGCGCTGCTGCCCGCGCTGGTATGTGTCCAACTCCACGCTGATCGTCACGACCTTGCCCGTCGCGGTCACCGATCCGCTGGTGGTGCTGGGCGTCGGCGCTGTCGTAGTCGGGACCGCTTGGCTGGTAGACGGTGCAGTGGTTGCTGACGCAGGTCCCGCCCCCTGGGCGGAGCTGGCCGGGGCGCCGATGGCTGACGTCGCGCTGGCCGGTGCACTGGCGGCTGAGGCGGCGGTGACTGAGGCGCCCGTGGAAGGGTGCGCCGAGCTACTGCATCCGCTCGTCACGAGCAACGTACCGAGAGCCACTGCGCAGCTCGCAATCCGGCGACTGCTGCCGGCACCAGGCATCTGGCCCACCCCCCGATTTCGCGTGTGGACGCACCTTATCCCGGCGCCTGCGGCCTCCCCACGGAAGCGGCTCCCATGCCGAGCACTCGCCGGCGGCAACCTCCACCCCTCGGCCGTAACAATCTTGCCGGATGCCGAGGACTCCAACCGCATCTGCGCTGCCTTCGTGCAGCGCCCGCCTGGCGACGAGTTACCAAAAGGTACATGTCTAAGAGACGTTGTCTGGCGCGTCTGCGACGATCTTGGGAGACCGTAACTACGACGAGCAGCTTGGACACAGAAATCGAGCGAAGGCTTGGGAGCTTCGCCAGCACCAACCCAAATACCGGCTACCTGCCGGCAGTCGTCCTCAGGAATGGCACGCTACGGGGCAACCGTAGTGGCCGCGCCCCAGATGGCTCAGTTGCCGCTGATGCGTGCTATGTGAGCCCGTCGGCGCTCGATCGCCCTCTCGTAAGCACGGATCCGCGCCCACGCTTTGGCTTGCGCCCGGCTGGGGCCTGCACCGCGCTGCACCGCATAGTCAGGCTGGTCGGGGTCTCCGTGGTGGTATTTGAGATTTCTGATCTCCTGGTACCGCCTGCCGATGGCTTCTTGTATCCGGGAAATGCGCATGCGTTGCCGGTTGGACAGGGCTTTCGGCTCAGCCAGCGGCATGTCGCCGGGGGTGACGGGGGTGAAGGGGGTGTCGTCGTACGGGGCGGCGAGCGCTGCTGCCAGGTGATCGCGGCACCTCAGCAAGACCAAACCCTCGTCGGCCAATAGACCGTCGGCGTTGTCGCCGGGAAGTGCGGCCGACACCGTCATCGACTTGGTGAGCGCTTTCGCAGTGCGCGGGGCAGCCTGGTAGTGGTTAGCGCGGCTGATCACCCGGATCCGGCCATCGGAACAAACCCCGATCGGCATCCGCTCGAGGAAGGTCTCGCCGTGCCCCCACATCATCGACACGTCGGTCGCGCCGCACGGCCAGGCTCGATCGATCTCCGCCCAGCCGGGCTTGCTGCGGCCCAGTCGCCTGACCAGCACCTCACGCACGACGGCGCAGCTGCCACGTGGACGTTCCGAAAGCAACGTCTGGACCAGGTGTAGGAGTTCCTCGCGTGTGGTCGGCAAGCGCCGCTGGGCGTCAGCGGTCTGAGCGGCGGATTCTGCTTGGGCAGCCGCACGCACCCGCTCCGCTTCGATCGCCTCCGGTGTTCTGGGGGGCGGGGCAGGCGGCGGTGGCAGCCGACCGGCGCGGGCCAATGCCGCCCACTCCCCGTTCGGTCCCCAGTTCCACGCGTTCTGTGACATTGGCGCAGTGTAGGGCAGCCCCATCATCGTGACGAGGGCGAAATGGCCGGCGTCAGGCGGCGCCCATCCGTTGACCGGCGAAGGGCCGACGTTTCATCGCCTCCGAATCCGTCATTACCTGCTGACGTCCAGCCGCAAGCGCCTGCGTGATCACACGAGCATGTCTAAGAGACCTTGTCGGGCGCGAATGTCGCCATCGTCCTTGGTGCTGCACTCGTCATCGCTCGACGAATGCGGGCGGGCCTGCGAGCACAGGCGCTCGTCGGTGTGCTGACGATCGCCGGATTCGTGATCGTCGCGCGACCGCAGGCGTCGGTCTTGCGAGCGGCCGCGATGGGCCTTGTTGCCGTGCTCGCTTTGGCGACCGGACGCCGACGGCGCGCCCTGCCGGCGTTGTGCGCCGCCGTCTTGTGCTTGATCTATATCGACCCGACGCTGGCGCGCAGTGTCGGCTTCGCGCTTTCGGTTGTTGCTACCGGGGCGCTGCTGTTGGTTGCGCCACCGCTGCGTGCGTGGATGGCGAGGTGCCTTCCGGCATGGCTCGCCGACGCCCTCGCCGTCCCGACTGCGGCGACGCTCGCGTGCGCTCCGCTCATCGCCTCGATCTCGGGTCAGGTCAGCCTCGCATCGATACCGGCGAACCTGCTCGCTGAGCCGGCTGTCGGGCCCGCAACAATCCTCGGCGTGCTAGCTGCGGCGCTAGCGCCGGTTTCGATGGGGGCTGCGCAGTTCATCGCTCGTCTCGCCGGCATTCCGTGCTGGTGGCTGGTGTTCATCGCGCGCACATTCTCGCGTCTGCCCGGCGCCGCGGTGCCTTGGCGCGATGGTGCTTCCGGCGCGATCACGCTTGTGGTACTCGGCTTGGCCGTCGGCCTGCTGCTCTGGTCGGCGCAATGGCGGGGTGTCGTGCTTCGCGTCGCTGTCGTGGTCACGCTTGTTGCCAGCGTGCTCGCAGTTCGCGATCGACTCGCGACGCAACCGTGGCCGCCGTCCGATTGGGTTCTTGCTGCGTGCGATGTGGGTCAGGGCGAGGCCATCGTCGCGCGCACTGGGCCGCAGTCCGCCGTCCTTGTCGACGCTGGACCCTCGCCGCTGGCGGTAGATCGATGCCTTGACGCGCTGGATGTTCGCACCCTGCAGTCGGTCCTGCTGACCGGCGGATCGTCAACAGCCGTCGCTGGCGTGCCAGGGGTTTTGCATGACCGAGCCGTTAGCACGGTCGACGCGGGTCTCGGGCTTGCGGCGGAAGCAGAGGTCCGCGCGAGAGGTTGGACACACGCAGCGCAGGTTCCTTTCGTGACCGCCGTCGTCGGCCAGGTTCACGCGGCTGGAGCATTGCGATGGAGCGTCATTGCCGAGTTCAACTCGGGGCGCATTGTGAAACTCGTATTTCCAGGTATCACTGCGCTGATCACAGGTGACACCGACGCAGCTGACTTGACCAACATCGCTTCGGGCATGCGCCTTACCGCCGACGTACTCGTCGTATCGCGCCACGGCGATACTGACGGCGAAGCGTTTCTGCACGCCGTCCGGCCCTCGATTGCCGTGATCTCCGTGGGTCCTGGAACCACCCAACATGAGCCCTCAGCGAAGGTGCTCGACACCTTGGCAACGGTCGCGCGTCGGGTAGTGCGCACCGATCGAGATGGCGACACCGCGATCTCGGTCAACCCAGGTGGGCTGCGGGTGACGACGCAACACGGATCCCGCGACGTTCCAACGTTCAACGCCTCGTCGAAAGCACGAGGGCCGCCGCCGGCACGATGAGTACACGCCAGAGTACTGGGGCTTGGCCCGAGGACCCCGGCCACGTGGACGCCGGGAAGCGCGTGTCCCAGCCGCATGGCATGCTGCCCGTCGTGCCTGCTGATCGCCGTCCCAGTTCGGTCACCGTGGTTGTTGGCGACGAAGAGCTCCTCGTCGAACGCGCCATCGCCGCCGTGGTTGCCCTCGCTCGTACCGCCGACCCAGACACAGACGCGCGCGACATCGCGGGCGCGGCGCTCGAGGCTGGCCAACTGGCCGAGCTGACCAGCCCGTCGTTGTTCGGCGAGCGGCGGGTTCTGGTCATCCGCGACGTCGAACAGCTGCCCAAGGAGGTCGTCGACGAAGTGATCGCATCGTGTCGCGAGGTCGCCGACGAGGTCGCGATGGTGCTTTCCCACAAGGGTGGGGCGCGCGGCAAGCCGTTGCTCGACGCGGTTGTCGGGCTGGGGGCCAGGCGGGTCGAGTGCGCGAAGCTCACCAGGCCGGGGGAGCGCATCGACTTCGTCCGCGCCGAGTTCCGGGCCGCGAATCGGGCCGTTACCGACAACGGCGCGCGGGCGTTGATCGACGCCGTCGGTAACGACCTGCGCGAAATCGCGGCTGCCTGCGCTCAGCTGTGCACAGACACCGACGGCCAGGTCGACGGCGAACTTGTGGCCCGTTACTACCGCGGTCGCGCTGAAGCGTCGGGATTCGCCGTCTCTGACCGAGCGCTCGAGGGCCGGCTCGGCGAGGCGCTTGAACAGCTGCGCTGGGCGTTGGCGGTCGGGGTTGCGCCGGTGTTGATCACCAGCGCGCTCGCGCAAGGCATCAGGGCACTGGCCAAGGTCGCGAGCGCTCCCCGAGGGCTACGCGGCGCCGACCTGGCCCGCGAACTGGAGATGCCGCCGTGGAAAGTCGATCGGGTGCGAGCTCAACTTCAGGGATGGACGCCGACGGGCGTGGCGATCGCGGTGACGGCGATCGCGCAGGCAGATGAGCAGGTCAAGGGCGGTGGCACCGATGCTGGTTACGCGCTGGAGAAAGCGGTGCTGGCCATCGTTGCGGCCCGCGCCGCGGCGTAGCGAGATGTCGCTTGCGGCACAGCGAGACGTAGGGCGAGATTTACAGCGAGGCGGCTTGCTTGGCCAGCGCTGACTTGCGGTTGGCGGCCTGGTTGGCGTGGATGACGCCCTTGCTGGCGGCCTTGTCGAGCTGACGGGTGGCGGCACGCAGCAACTCAGGCGCGTCGGGCGACCCGGCCGCGGCCGCTTCGCGGTAACGGCGGACATGGGTCTTGAGCGAGGACTTCACGGCCTTGTTGCGCAGCCGTGCCTTCTCGTTCGTGCCGATGCGCTTGATCTGGGACTTGATATTCGCCACGCGGGAAGCCTCATCGAGTTGTTCGGGGTCAGAATGCGCAACAGCGTTGCGCGTCGAGCGACCACTCAGAGTACCCAAATGGCAGCTTCGGCGTCCAACCAGGCTGGCCGGGACCGCTTTCGGGGGGCCGCCAGGGCGGAGCGTGGGACGATAAGGACGTTCCCCACCCGACTCGAGAGAAGCGCGTGCCGCTACAACGCACAGATCCGGCGACGATCCGCAACTTCTGCATCATCGCCCACATCGATCACGGCAAGTCGACGCTGGCCGACCGCATGCTGCAACTCACGGGCGTGGTCGACGAGCGCTCGATGCGCGCCCAATACCTCGACCGGATGGACATCGAGCGCGAGCGCGGCATCAC
>DATCFU010000261.1:0-17342 GCA_036509315.1 Acidothermaceae bacterium | reverse complement strand
CACAAGTGTGGACGTCGAAACTGGCCCGGTGCGAGGTGTGACCACCGCGAACGGGGTGACGGTCGTCCCCAACGAAGTGATGGGTACGGGGATCAACCAGTGCAACTTCGAAGGTACCTGGGGCCACGCAACGGCCAACCTTGAGTCGGACGGCTCGAACGCGCACTCGAGCATGCCGGGCGACACCTGCACCGTTCGATTCGTCGGTACCCGCATCAGGTTCTACGGCGTTGTCGCGGCAAACCACGGCAAGGCTTCAATCGCTGTTGACGGGCACGAGCCAGCGATCATCGACCAGTACGCGCCGGAGCGCGAACAGGGCGGGCTTGCTTGGCAAAGCCAGGTTTTTCCACGTGGCGAGCATGTCTGCGTGCTCACGGTGCTGGCCGAATCGAATCCGAGCTCACGCTACGTCTGGGTGAACGTCGACAAGTTCGAGGTCGAAGCCTGACCGCTTCGTTTTCGTCGCCGACTGAAGGAATTACGTCGGGTTTCGGCGATCAAGCACGACGCAATTCCTTCACTCGCCGCTGACGGTGTTCAGTAACACGTGCTTGCAATAAGGCCGCGATGATCCCGACGAACATCGCCGTTTCGTGTTCTCGACCGTCGATGTTCGGCTGAACAAACGCAGCGACTGTGAGTACCGCGATCAGCAGCGCCAATGTTGCGTAGGCATGTCGGCGGGCCAGCAGCCATGCACCGATCGCGGTCGTGATCCCCGACGGGCCGGTGTCGAGGATGCCGGCTTGGCTGAGCGGTAGTCCGATGTGCACCGCAGCGCCATAGATGATCATGACCCGAGCGAGCATCGTGCTGGCGAACTGCGCAAGGCCGCCGACCAGGGTCAGGCCGGGCCGACCTAGCAGCAACTCCGCGACGCCCAAGACTGCAGCGACCTGGATGACCGCCGCCCACCACGGAAGGTCGAAGGTGGGGAGGAAGACTGAGGCGGGCACGCGAACCAACTCCACGTTCAGAGGCTGCCCGGCGTACGCGTCGCCCACCTTGACCAGCGCTTCATGACTCTGCGTCTCATGCCAGGCTCCGTAGACCCCCGCGATCACCAGGCAAGCCAGCGTCGCCAGCCAGGGCCGACGCCCGGACCTCCAGGCCGCACCGACGTCATGTAGCAACGACTGCAGTTCGTCACGCAGTCGCCACAGATAACGCCGTATCGCCGACAGCACAGCCTCCGGATCAGCGATCCTGCTCCGATCATAAGCAACCACCGGACGGCACTGAAGGGTGCCCGTCTACCATCGGGGGCAAGGAATAGTGCCTAGTGCCTACCTGACACTTGCCAAAGCAAAGGCAGAGCGAGGGGCAAACTCTTGGTGGAGCAGCGCGTCGAACAGCGCAGCGCCCAGTGGTACGCCGGCGCGAGTCGCAATGCCTACATTCACCGGGCATGGATGCGTCGAGGGCTACCTGCGCATGCGTTCGATGGCCGCCCGCACATCGCCATCGCCAACTCCGCCTCCGATCTCACGCCGTGCAACGCGCACTTGAACGAAGTCGCCGAGAGCGTGAAGCAGGGCGTGTATGAGGCTGGCGGAATACCGCTGAATCTGCCGGTGGTGTCACTCGGGGAAACGCTCGTGCGCCCGACCGCGATGTTGTGGCGCAACATGGCCGCGATGGCGACCGAGGAGATGCTGCGCGCGAATCCGATCGACGGCGTGGTACTGCTGGGCGGCTGCGACAAGACGATTCCCGCGTTACTGATGGCGGCCGCGTCGGTCGACCTGCCGGCCGTCGTGCTTCCTGGCGGACCGATGCTCAGCGGCACGTTCCGTGGTGTAGCGCTGGGCTGCGGCACTGACGTGTGGCGCTTGTCGGAGGAGGTGCGTGCGGGGACTTTGTCGAACGAGCAGTTCATCAAGTCTGAGTCGTCGATGATCCGTAGCCGCGGCCACTGCAACACCATGGGGACGGCGTCGACGATGGGCCTGGTCACCGAGGCCCTGGGCATGGTGCTGCCCGGCTTGGCCGGCACTCCCGCGGCAGACAGTCGGTTACTCGAGAGTGCGCACGAGACGGGGCGGCTCGCGGTCGAGATGGTCGCGGCGGGGCGGGTTCCGTCGAGCCTGCTCACTCGTGGATCATTCCTCAACGCGATCGTGGCACTTGCGGCGATCGGCGGCTCAACGAACGCCGTCGTGCACCTCTTGGCGATCGCCGGCAGGCTCGGCATTGAGCTTCGCCAAGACGACTTCGATTCGGTTGGCTCCGCGGTTCCCCTGCTCGTCGATCTTCAGCCCGCAGGCCGCTTCCTTATGGAGGACTTCTTCCGCGCCGGTGGTCTACACGCGGTGCTTCGCGAAGTTCAAGATCTACTCGACCCGGCCGCACTGACAGTCACCGGCAAACCACTCGTCGATTACCTGGCGGACGCGCAGATCTGGGATCGCGAGGTTATCCGTCCGCGCAGTGAGCCCCTGCAGGAGCACGCCGGAATCGCTATCTTGTATGGAAATCTGGCACCCGACGGAGCCGTGATCAAGCCATCCGCCGCATCACCACATCTCATGCAACATCGTGGCAAGGCGATGGTGTTCGACTCGGTCGAGGACATGCACGCGCGCATCGACGATCCCGAGTTGGACGTCGATGCTGACTCGGTGTTGATACTGCGCGGGTGTGGTCCCAAGGGCTACCCCGGCATGCCCGAAGTCGCGAACCTGCCCCTTCCGACGAAGCTGCTCGAACAAGGCGTACGCGACATGGTCCGCATCTGCGACGGTCGGATGAGCGGGACGGCGTATGGCACCGTCGTGTTGCACGTAACACCTGAGGCAGCGGCGGGTGGACCGCTCGCGCTTGTCCGTACTGGCGATGTGATTGTGCTCGACGTTGTCGCTCGGCGCCTGGACATCGAGATCGATTCCACAGAGTTAGGCGCACGACTGCCCGATGATGCAACCGTCAATGCGTACGCGCGGCCCACGCGCGGCTGGGAGCAGTTGTACGTACAGACCGTGCAGCAAGCAAATTTCGGTGCGGACCTCGACTTTCTGCGCGGGTCAAGCGGCGACAAGGTGTCTCGCGAATCTCACTAGCCACCGTTCTAAATCCGCGGGTCGATGTGCATTTTCGGACCCGGGCCGGCACCTGCTGGCCGATTACCCGCGAGCAGCGCAGGGACGTCGTCCAGACCGATCGTTGCGGCGACGAGTGGCCGCGGATCCACCGCACCCGACGCGTATTGTTCGACCGCTGACGCGATTGCAGGCGAGCCGCTGAGGATAGCCACGGCGGTCACGTCCTTGAACACCATCGATCGAGTGTCGAGCATGCTCGGTGACCCGGCGAGGCCGATGAACACCACTCGTCCACCAGGCTGGACGAGATCAACTGCCCGTGCAGGCAGCAGCGGATCGTTCGCTGCATCGATGATGGCGTCATACGGTACGGCCGGTAGTTGCTCTGCGTCGTGGACGGCGAACCCGCCGAGAGACTCCGCGAAACGCAGGGCCCGCTGCGAACGGTCCGCCACCGTGACCTCGGCACCTTGCGCCACAGCGAATTGTGCAGCGAGTAGCCCAATCGTCCCAGCACCGAAGACGAGCACCGGAGTACCCGGCACGATGGCCGCCCCCCACGCTGCTCGCAATGAATTAGCACCAGGTTCGACCATCGCGCCCGCCGTCGCATCGACGTGGTCGGGCAATGCGTGCAGCGAAAACACCGGCACGACGAGTTGCTCGGCCAGAGCCCCGGGGTAGTGTCCGCGCAGGCCAACTTCGGAGCGGTTCTCGCACGCGTGTTGCCGACCATGCAGGCACAGATAGCAATGGCCGCAGCCAATTTGGGTGTTGCCCGTCGTTCGCGTACCTATCCATGAATTGGGGACGCCTTCGCCTACTGCAGAGACCCTGCCGCACCACTCGTGTCCGAGCCGCACTGGGTAAGACGAGATCCCGTTGTGCAGGTAAGGCATTTCGCCCGTGTAGAACTCGACATCGGTGCCACACACGCCGACGCGTTCAACGTCGACGACCACCTCACCTGTACCGGCAACTGGCGGCGCAACATCTTCGACAGCGGCAACTCCAGGGGCGGAGATCACCAACGCTCGCATGACGTGTCCCTCGATCGCGTGTGGTAGCTATACCGTTGCCACCCGTAGGGCGAGATTATCGGACGACGGACCTGAGCGCGTTGCGCAAACGGAAGGGCTCGACGATGGCACGGATAGCACTTGTGACAGGCGGCGTAAGCGGCCTCGGAGCCGCCTGCGCGGCCCGGCTCGCACTCGATGGCATCAAGGTCATCACGATGGACATCCACGCGGGCGCCGACTTCGTCGTTGACGTGTCTGATCCCGTTGCCGTCGCGTCGGTTGCCGACAGCATCGGACCCATCGACGTTCTCGTCAACAGTGCAGGCATCGTTGGGCCGAACAAGCCGTTGTGGGAGATCGACCACCACGACTGGACTGTGGTCTTCAACGTCAATGTGCTCGGCACCTTCAACTTGTGCCACGCATTCGTCCCAGGAATGCGAGCGTCGGGGTGGGGTCGCATCGTGAACTTCGCGAGCATGGCCGGCAAGGACGGCAACCCGAATCTGTCGGCCTACTCCGCATCCAAGGGCGCGGTGATCGCGATGACGAAGTCGCTCGGCAAGGAGCTCGCCACGACCGGTGTCTTGGTGAACGCAATAGCGCCGGCGGTGTTCGCAACTCCGATGAATGAGAAGAACACGCCGGAGGTGCTCGCCTATATGACGAACCTGATTCCGATGAAGCGAATGGGCCGACCTGAAGAAGTCGCCGAGCTCGTCGCGTGGCTCACCTCCGACAAGATGACCTTCTCGACCGGCGCGGTCTACGACATCAGCGGCGGCCGAGCAACCTACTAGCCGCTCGACGGGCCGGCCGCCGGCTTGCTACGCAGTCGCGCTGTCGTTCATTTGGTCGGGGTGGCGGGATTTGAACCCACGGCCTCTGCGTCCCGAACGCAGCGCGCTGCCAAGCTGCGCTACACCCCGATGGAACCCTGCAAGTCTGGAAACACTGTGAGTCTAGCCGACGCCGAGACCCCGCCTAACCAGCCGAACCCCGAGTCAGTGAACGGCGACCAGCGTCAGCAACGTCGCCTCTGGCGGGCAGGCGAACCGCACAGGCGCGTACGGGGACGTGCCGAGCCCTGCAGAGACGTGCAACCAGGTGCCGTCGTAGCGCGACAGCCCGCGAGCCCGCCCGCGGTCGAGACCGCAGTTCGTGACCAGCGCCCCATACAGCGGCACCCGCAGTTGGCCGCCATGGGTGTGTCCGGCCAGGATCAGCCCGCAGCCGTCGGCCGCCATCCGAGAAAGCACCCGCGGCTCCGGTGAATGCGTGACCCCGAGCGTCAGCAGCACGTCGGGGTCAGCATTCCCGGCTACAACCTCGTACCGATCCTTGCCGATGTGCGGATCGTCGACACCGACCAACTCGACCTGCCGGCCGTCAGCCTTCACGTACCCGCGGGCATTTGAGAGGTCGAGCCAACCGGCGTCCAGCATCGCTTCTCGAAGCGCACGCCACGGCAACTCGGCGCCCTTGGGCCGCGCGCCGTCGTCGGGGAAGAGATATCGCGCCGGGTTCTTGAACACCGGCGCGGCGTAGTCGTTCGACCCGAAAACGAACGCCCCCGGCTTTTCGAGCAGTGTTCCGAGAGCATCGAGAAAGACCGGCACCGCACCGACGTGCGCGATGCTGTCGCCAGTATTGATCACCAGGTCGGGCTCGAGGGCGGCCAGCGACTGGATCCAGTCGCGCTTCCAGGTCTGCCCGGGCGTCAGGTGTGCGTCGGAAAAGTGCAGCACCCGCAGCGGCGAAGACCCGGGCGGCAGCACGGGCACCTCGAACCGACGCAGTCGCGGTGAGCGCCGTTCGATGCCTGACGCGTATCCGATCGCAGCACTGCCAAGGGCAAGAGCACCAAGCGGGACGGCGGTGAGTCGGCGCATACCCTCGAGTTTCGCAGACTCCGCGGTGAGAGACTGCGGACATGTCCCTGAAGACCCGCCTGCACGACGACCTGACAACCGCGATCAAGGGTCGTGACGAGCTGCGCACCGCGACGTTGCGAATGGTGCTGTCTGCCATCACGAACGAGGAAGTGTCGGGCAGCGAAGCTCGTCAGTTATCCGACGACGAGGTACTGAAGGTGCTCACCCGCGAGGGCAAGAAGCGGCGCGAGGCGGCGGAGGCATTCGCGGCCGGCAACCGGCCTGAGCTGGCTGACCGTGAGCGCGCGGAGGGTGAGGTTATCGCCGCTTACCTGCCAACGCAGCTATCGGACGACGAGCTGCGGGACCTCGTGACGCAGGCTGTCGCCTCCGCTGGGGCGAGCGGCCCGCAAGCGATGGGTGCGGTCATGAAGGTCGTGAATCCGCTGGTCGCAGGCCGTGCGGACGGCGGGCGGGTGGCCGCAGAGGTGAAGCGGCAACTCGCCGGCTAGGGCCCGTTCTTCTTAGTCGGCGTGCCGGTTGGGCTCGGCGGTCCGGGCGTCGGGGTCGGGGTCGGGGTGCCGCCCGTGATCGTGATCGGCGACGGGGAGCCTGGCAACGGTGAGCTCGGCGGCTCTGAGCTCGGTGGCTGCGACGATGCTGGCGGCGGCGAGACGAACGGCGGGATGCCGTTGCTCAACTCGAGCTTGACCAGCGCGCCGGCGTACACGGTCGTTCCGGCCGCGGGCACCGTGCTCTCGACCTTGCCGAGTGGCTGGCTCGACGTGACCTTCGTCGGGTCGACTGCCGGGCTCAGGCCCAGCTTGGTCAGGGTCGCTGCCGCCGCTGTTGGGTCTTGTCCCTGCAAATTCGGGATCGTGATCGCATTGCCGCGCAACACAGTGTCCGGTGGATTGATGAAGCTTTGAATCGGTTGGTTTGCCAGCGCGCCCTTCATCGCCAGCTGCCAGATCGGCCCCGGCAGGGTCGCGCCGAAGACCTCCGCGTACTTCTTGTTATTGACCGTGATTGCCCGCATCGGCACAGTCGAGTCGGGGTTGCCGACCCACACCGACGAAGCCAGGTTCGGCGTGTAGCCGCTAAACCACGCGTTCTTGAACGCGTCGTCGGTGCCGGTCTTTCCAGCGGCCGGCCGGCCGAGTGCGAGCCCGTAGCCGGTGCCGCCCTTGGCCAAGACGCCCTGCAGGAGTGTGGTGACGCCTTCGGCGATCGTCGGGTCGAGCACCTTCCCGCAGTTGGGTGGTGGCACCGGCCGGTTCGTCGTCACGCCGCCGACCTGCCAGGTGACCTTGGTGATCGACTGCGGAGTGCAGAACGTGCCGTTGTTGGCCAGTGCTGCGAAGGCGCCCGTCACGCTGAGCGGGTCGACCGGCTCCGCACCGAGAGTGAACGCTGGGATCTGGTCGAGGTCACCGCCGGTCGCCTTGTGGACGCCAAGGTCCTGCGCGATCGTGACCGGGGCGCAGAGCCCGGTCTTCACTTCGAGCTGGGCGAAGTAGGTGTTCACCGACTCCGCGGTGGCCTGCACCATGTTGAACGTGCCGCCCTCGGCGACCTCGGCATTCACCACGTTCCACACCGACGTGGGCAGTCCGTCGCACGTCGTGGTGCTGCCCTTCGGAATGGTGATCTTGGCCGGCGACTTGATCGTGGTCCCGGTCGGGATCTTTTCTTCCAGCGCCGCCGCGAGGACGAAGATCTTGAACGTCGACCCGGCGTTGCGGCCTTGCGAGCCGCCGTGGTTGACGTAGTCGGCGGCCAGGTTGACCTCGGTCTGGCCGAATCCGGTGCCATACGGCCGGTCGACCGCCATCGCTTCGATGGCGCCCGTCCGCGGATTGACCATGTCGATGGCCGCCGCCAGCCCGGCGTTGAGGGCCGGACTCTCGGGAACGACCGTGTCGACGGCGGATTGCGCGGCCTTTTGGACGGCGGGTTGCAACGTGGTCGTCACCACGAGGCCGCCGCGACGCAGCAAGTTCGCGCGATCGGCGACGGTCGCACCGAACTCGGAGCCGTTGAGAATGTCGTGCACGACGTAGTCACAGAAAAACGGGGCGGACGACGTCGCGCATCCGTTCGGGACGGGAACGACGTTGAGGCCCAGTGGCGCGACCTTTGCCGCCATGATCTGAGCCGCGGTGTAGCTGTCGGGGTAGTTGACCAGCATCCGGTCGAGCACGACGTTGCGGCGGGCCAGCGCGTTCTTTGGGTTCACCTGCGGGTCGAATGTGCTCGGGTTGTTGATCACGCCGGCGAGCAAGGCTGACTGTGCCAGCGTCAACTGGTCGGACGTCTCGCCGAAATAGTGCTGCGCAGCGGCCGAAATGCCGTACGCGCCGTCGCCGAAGTAAACGGTGTTGAGGTAGTCCTCAAGGATCTGGTCCTTCGACAGCTTTTGCTCGAGCGCCAGTGCGTAGCGCGCCTCAGTGAGCTTGCGGGTCAGGTTCTTCGACGTCGCCGCTGCGGCCGCTGCGGTGTTGTTGTCTTGGGCGTTCGTCTCTACAAGCGCCTGGCGCACGTACTGCTGGGTGATCGTCGACGCTCCCTGCACCGCCGCTCCGGAGGAGGTGTCCTTCAACAGCGCCCGCAGGATGCCTTTCGGGTCGACCCCGTGGTGCTCGTAGAAGCGGGAGTCCTCTATCGCCACGATCGCCTGCCGCATGGTGGGGGACACCTCGTCGAGGCTCACCGACTGCCGGTTCTCGTAGTAAAAGGTCGCCAGGGGGGTGCCGTCGGCGGCCTTGATCACCGAGAGCTGTGACAGCGGGGGCGACTGCAGGGACGCCGGAAGGTCGGAGAAGGTGATATCGCCGATGGCGTTCTTAGTGGTGACCCCTAGGCCAGCGGCGGCAGGCAGCGCCAGGCCGGCGACCAGGAGCCCGACGAGGAGCGACAGCACCCCCAGCATGAACGCGCGCGCCAGGCGCCCGCCGAAGTTGATCCGCCCATCTGGCACTACTGCAGCGTAACCGCTGGCCAGGGATGACTAGGCCGCTCACCCAGATGGCTCGGCGGTTGTCCATCCGGACGAGCGTGAACGGGCCGTACGTAGGCTGTTGAGGGCCACGCCTAACTCCGTAACGTCGGGGGATCGAGCCTACCTGGGGACGGTAGCTCGAGAAATCCACAGCAACGGACGGGGCTCCCGATGGCTTGGACCACTGACTGGACCGCCCGCGCAGGGTGCAAGAACGCCGATCCGGACGCCTTGTTCGTCCAGGGCGCTGCGCAGAACCGGGCGAAGGCTGTCTGCTTCGGCTGCCCGGTCCGGGCTGAGTGCCTGGCAGACGCTCTCGACAACCGCGTCGAGTTCGGCGTGTGGGGTGGCCTGACCGAGCGCGAGCGTCGCGCCCTCCTGCGGCGCCGTCCGAACGTCACCTCGTGGGCCAACTTGCTCAGCACAGCGATGACGGACTTCGAGCGAGAATCCGCCGAGACTTACTCCGCCACCGGCTGAGGACTACGCGCGTTCTGCCAGCGCATCGCCGAGCGTGCGCAGACCGTTCAGATCGTGCACGTCCTGAGCCAGCGCCCGCGCTGACGTCAACAGCACGTTCGGGTGCGCAAGGGCGAAACCATCGACTCTGCGTTGCTCGGTCGCCTGCATCGTCAACCGCTGTGCATGCACCCGAAGCACCCCGGCAGTAAGCGCGCTGTCGGCATCGCCATCGCCGGCCTGTTCGGCGTCCTCAAGGGTTTCCGCTGCCGCAAGCGCGTTCACTGCGGTGATCTGCGGCACCGTACTTCGATGCACCCGGTTCACGACCACACCCGCAAGCGGCATGTCTTCTTCGACCAGCCGATCGACGAAATACGACGCCTCTCGTAACGCATCAGGCTCCGGCGACGCCACCACGACGAACACCGTGCCGGGCGCGCGCAGCAGCTTCGCGGTGGCGTCGGCTCGTTGCCGCAGGCCGCCGAACATCGTGTCCATGGCAGCAACAAAAGTCTGGACGTCGGTCAGCAGCTGGGTTCCGAGCAGCTTCATCATCGTTCCCGTGACCAGACCGAGCCCGGCGTGCATCACCCTCGTGTAGCCGCGGCCGCCGACCTTCGCCGGCACCAGCAGCATCCGGATGAATCGGCCGTCGAGAAAGCGCGCCAATCGGGCAGGCGCATCAAGGAAGTCGAGCGCCGACCGCGCCGGCGGCGTGTCGACGACAATGAGGTCCCATTGGTCCGAGGCACGTAGCTGGCCGAGTTTCTCCATCGCCATATACTCCTGCGTACCGGCGAAACTCGATGACAGCGATTGATAAAACGGGTTCGCCAAAATCTGTGCCGCTTTCGCGGGTGACGCGTGCGCCTCGACGATCTCGTCGAACGTGCGCTTCATGTCGAGCATCATCGCGTGCAGCTCGCCCTCGTTCTTTGCGCCGTCCGCTCGCTTCTTGAGCTTCATGCCAGCGACCCTGCGTGGCACGTTGTCGAGCTCTTGCAGGCCGAGCGACTGTGCAAGCCGTCGAGCCGGATCAATCGTGAGGGTCACCACGCGCCTGCCCTGTTCGGCAGCGCGGACGCCGAGGGCAGCCGCCAGTGTCGTCTTGCCCACACCACCGGAGCCACAACAGACGATGATTTTGGTGCCGCGGTCGGCGATCAGCGCTTCGATATCGAGGTAGGTCACGCGGCACCCTGCTCGACGAGTTCTGCGGCCAGCGCATAGAGGCGTCCGACATCGGTGGTGTCGAGGTCGTGAAGTTGATAGGTTGGCCTTGCGGCTGCGCGCAAGCGGGTACGCAGCTTGCGTTCGATCGCCAACTGGAGCGCGTGATCTGCCGCTTCCGTAGACAATCCTGCGGTGATCGCGTCCCCCGCCGGTAAACCTGCGGACTTCAGTCCGCGCGCGAGGGCCGTCAGATCAATGGCGCCGGTACTGGCCGCCTTCCACTCGGCCTTCGGCAGCAGCGGCTCGAGCACCCGGTTGACGAAGATGCCACCGACCGGAAGGTCGAACTCGTGCAATTCTGCGATGCCGTCGAGCGTTTCCTGTACCGGCATCTCTTCAAGCGTCGTGACGAGATGGACGACGGTCTGGGGCGATCTGATCAGCCGCATGATGGATTCGGCTTGGCGGTTCACCGGCCCGACGCGAGCCAAGCTCGCGACTTCGCTGTTCACGTTGAGGAATCTCGCGATGCGCCCAGTTGGTGGTGCGTCCATCACGACCGCGTCGTAGACGAAGTCATCGGTTGCATCTGTTGATCGATCGCCCGGCGACGTCCGCGTTGATTTGTGTGTTGTTCGTCGTCGTGTTGCTTCGTAGACCTTGCCGGTCAGGAGCACGTCGCGCACGCCGGGTGCGATCGTGGTCGCAAAGTCGATGGCGCCAAGTCTTCGCAGTGCGCGGCCGGCGCGACCTAGGTGGTAGTACATCTCGAGGTACTCGAGCAGGGCCTCTTCGGGATCAATCGCGAGCGCGTAGACGATGCCGCCGTCGTGCGCGACCGCCACCCGGCGTTCGGCATACGGCAGCGGCGGGCTGTCGAAGAGTCGCGCGAGGCCTTGGCGCCCTTCGCATTCGACGAGAAGCGTTCGCTTCCCACCGGTTGCCAGGGCCAGCGCAAGTGCGGCAGCGACGGTGGTCTTGCCGGTGCCGCCCTTGCCGGTCACGATGTGGAGGCGGACGCCGTCCCAGTCGCGATCGCGCCCACTGTTGCCTCGCTGCGCGTTCACCCGCCGAGCGTATTCGTTAGGCTCCCGCTCATGACCAAGTGGGAGTACGCGACTGTGCCACTGCTGGTGCACGCCACCAAGCAGATTCTCGACAACTGGGGCAGCGACGGGTGGGAGCTGGTGGCCATCGTGCCGGGGCCGAATTCCGAACAGCTGGTGGCATATCTGAAGCGGCCGGTCGAATGAGCACCCCAGAGCTAACGACGCCGGAGGATCGGCTCAGCGCCATGGGCCTCACGTTGCCCGCGGTGGCAGCGCCCCTCGCGGCTTACGTACCGGCGCTGCGGTCGGGAAACTACGTCTACACGTCGGGTCAACTTCCGACGGTTGACGGTGAGCTCGTCGCAGTCGGCAAGGTCGGCACGGGTGCGGGCGCATCTGTGACGCCCGAGCAAGCAAACGCGGCAGCCCGGATCTGCGCGCTGAACGCGCTCGCCGCGCTGCGGAGCGTTGTCGGGGAGCTGTCGTTGGTCGTGCGGATCGTCAAGGTGCTCGGCTTCGTCGCCAGTGCACCCGACTTCACCGCCCAGGCGCAGGTCATTAACGGCGCGAGCGAGTTGCTGCTCGAGGTGTTCGGCACCGCCGGTCCTGGCCCGACCCCGATCGGCGCGCATGCGCGCAGTGCGATCGGCGTCGCCGTCCTGCCTCGAGACGCGCCAGTCGAGCTCGAACTCATCGCCGAGGTCAGCCCAGCGTAGGTCGGCCGGGATCTACCTACTCGAACGTATGTTCGACTAACATGACTGGGCATGACGCCCGGCGGGCAGCCGACCATCCTGCACGCTGACCTCGACGCGTTCTATGCCTCCGTCGAGCAACTCCTCGATCCCACGCTGCGAGGGATACCGATCGCCGTCGGCGGCGGAGTCGTGCTCGCGGCCTCCTACGAAGCGCGCGCCTTCGGCGTTACGGGTGGGATGTCGGGCCGTCGCGCGCGCCAACTGTGTCCGGCCATGCGGTTCGTCGGCGGCCACTTCCACGAGTACCAGCGCCTCGGCGATCAGGTCATGGCGGTGTTCCGCGACTTCACGCCACTCGTCGAGCGGATCTCGATCGACGAGGCCTTCCTCGACGTTGCCGGCGCGATCACTTTGTTCGGTTCGCCGATCGGTATCGCCACGTCGATTCGGCGTCGGGTGAAGGACGAGATCGGTTTACCGATCTCGATCGGCGTCGCGGGCACGAAGCACTTAGCGAAAATCGCGTCGCAGGTCGCGAAGCCCGACGGGCTGGTCGTCGTCCCGATCGGCGAGGAGCGGAAATTCCTCAACCCACTCCCGGTCGGACTCATCTGGGGTGTCGGGGCCGTCACGCGCACCCGGCTGGCTGGCGTCGGGATCCGCACGATCGGCGAACTCGCTGAGACGCCGAACTCCTACCTTCGGCACCTGCTCGGCACCGCCGCGGGTGACAAGCTCTCGTCACTGGCAACCAACGTCGACCCGCGACGCATCCAGACGACGAGGTCCGCGCATTCGGTTGGTGCGCAAGCAGCGCTTGGACGACGAGTGGTCACGACCGATCTCATCCGCACGACCCTTGGTTACCTCGCGGATCGGGTGGGTGGCCGGTTGCGTGCTGCTGGGGTGGCTGGTCGCACGATCACGGTTCGAGTGCGGTTTGCCGACCTGCGCGCGGTGACGCGGTCGATCACCGTTCCGGCCGCGCTGTCGGCGACGCTGACGTTGACGGAGGTCGCCACTGCACTTGCGGAAACCGCCCTCGCAGATCACCCGGGCGAACGAGAGATCACGCTGCTCGCGATTTCGGTGTCGCAGCTCGTTGATCAGGCATCGCTGCAGTTGGAGTTGCCGTTGGAGTTGCAAGATGCGGAGCGACGACCAGGCACTCGCACCGGCGCCGCCCGATGGGTCGTCGACCGGTCGGTCGACTTGATCCGGTCGCGCTTCGGTCGTGACGCCATCGGCTATGCGAGCGTGAAGTTCGCGGACGTCGGTCATGTGCCGGACGGATTCAGGGAACTCGCCGAGCACGCACCGGAGTGAGACTCTCGATGCATGAAGGCTCGCATCGGCCGCGTGATGGCGACGGCGCTGGTCGTGCTCGGCGTGAGTGGTTGCGGGCCAGAGGATTCGAGGGCCGAGAACACCACGGATTCCGTGTTGACGCCCGACAAAGGGGAGATCAAAGGAACATTGACCACGCTCGGCGGACCAAGCTCAGCCCTCAACCAGTACAAGGACAAGTGGACGTCTACACCCTCGGCGGCAACCAGGTGAGCGATGTCTCGCCAGCATCGTCGTAGCCCTCGCTACGTCAGCGCTGCTCGCGACGCCGCAGCCTACTCAGGCTTCGGACGCCAGATGCCGAACCGGTTGCCCATGGGGTCGATGAGATGGGCGAAGTAGATCTGCCCGTTGTCGGTGAAGGGGATCGCGATCGTGGCTCCCAGGGCCACGGCCTGGTCGATCGACGCCTGCACGTCCTCGACGTGGACGTAGAAGATCGCCCAGTTGGCACCGCCCATCGCGGAGGAGTCCCAAAGACCGCCTTCGCCGCCTTGGACCATGGCGTAATTTGCTGGTCCCTTGGGTGCGCCGATTTCCCATGCGAACAGGCCTGTATAGAACGCGGTCGACACAGCTGCGTCGGGTGTGCCGATCTCGAAGTAGTCGACGGTGTTCGCCATGCCAGCCTCCGTGCCTGCGTCAGAAGTCCGCGCACCGCGGACTTGACGGCAGCGTAGTTACCCCGACTGACAAAGCGCATCGCGCTGCAGAGCCCGACTCCGTTTGGGGGTCCCCTCCTCACGTTTGAGGCGTGCCGGGTACACGGTCGCGCTTGGGGCCATGCTTAAGGGCATGTGCCGTCGGCTTTGCGCAGGTGCGATCGTCTTGCTCCTCGCGCTCTCGGCATGCGGGCGACCACAGCCCCATGCGGCGAGTTCGGACTTGGACACGGCGCCCACATTGGCGGGTCCGACCGCGCTGGCATCGAGCGCGATGCCTCCGCATGCGGTGTCGACCGGGGCATCGCAGCTGCCGCCGGTGGCAACAACGTCGCGCCCGCTGCCCTCGATGACGGCGACGCCACTGCCGACTCGCCGCCCCACTCCGAGCGCCTCGGCTGGCTGCGGCGCTGGCCGCGCCGCGGGCACGACGGTTCTCGCGTTGCCGGGTGGCCGGCGGGCGCTGATCGCCGTCCCCGCTGGTGACACCGGACAACGCAGACTCGGCCTGGTGATCGGGCTGCCCGGTTACGGTCAGACTCCCGAGCAGTTCGCCGCCCAGAGCAGGCTGTTGGCACGGGCCATGGCCGCGGGTGTGCTGGCGGTGCTGCCCCAGGGCGCAGGTCCAGCGAGATCCTGGAATTTCTCCGGCACGACCGGCTACGACGATCTGGCGTTCCTGTCCGCGCTGATCGCGCGGCTGGTCGCCACCGAATGCGCTGACGCGGCCCGCATCGTGATAGCCGGCATTAGCGATGGCGGAGACATGGCGGCCTTCGCGGCCTGTAGCTTGCCGGTCAGGCTTCGCGCAGTCGTTACCGTGGCGGCGTCAACCGAGCCGCGCTCTGCCTGCCGCCCAATCCGGATCATCGCCGTCCATGGCGACGCCGACCCGCTGGATCCGTACGGTGGTGGCCCTGACGGTCGCCGTGGGTATCCCCCGACCCCGCCGGCCATCCCCGCCATAGCCGCATGGGCAGCCATCGACGGCTGTGCTCACCCGACGACCAGTTCGATCGCCCCGCACATTGTCACGACGACGTACTCGTGCGGCGCCCAACTGGTGACCGTCAAAGGAGGCGGTCACACGTGGCCTGGCGGTGCAACCGTCGCCACGGCATTCGGGTTCACAACGAGCGAATACGATGCGACGGCGACGATCCTCGGGCTGGTCTGAACAGTCAGGGCGCCGGCGGAGTTAGAGGGCCAAAGCGGCAGGCGGGCCGGTGGCTCGAACCCAAGACGCGACCGTTTGTGCCATCAACTCACGCATCTTTTTTCCCGGATCAGCTGGGCGTCACACATTCGTCAGGCGGGACGAGCATCGTAAATTCGTGATGTCAACGATTCGGCCGGGCGGTAATCCCGGCTGGCCCATCGCAGTGGTCTGCATCGACGACGACCACCGGCATCGCGTCGTGTTGATCGACCCGAAGGCGAAGTCCGTGGTCGGGCGATATGGCGCCGACCTGCCCTGGACGCCTCCAGGACTGCTGTATACGCCAGACGGAACCGACTTTCCAGTGCTCGACGGCACCGCGCCGACCCAGCCGTCGAAACGTTGAGGATGACTGCGGCCGCGAACTCCCGTTCAGCCTTGCGACGGTCTCGATCGCGTCGCCGATGGCGGGTGTGGGTCACGGTGCTCGTCGTTCTCTTTTCGCCGGCCCTGTATTCATACGTGGCGACGATGGAGCAGCCGTCGAGCTTGCCGCTCGCGGTGCGCAGCGTCGAGTGGGTTCGATCGCATCACGGAAGTTGGCTCGTTGACGAGACTGAACATGTGTATTACGGGTGGCTTGAGGCTCCGCGCAAAGGCGGTCCAGCACTAGCCAAGCTGCCTGCGGTCGGACTGCCGCCGACTACCCCTCCCGCTACGCCTAGGCCTACCCCGCCTACCCCTTCGGACAGCGCAGCGCCGACTGTTTCCGTCACTCCCCCCGCGACACCACCCCCAGCGACGCCGGCCGCGGACGCGGCACAAGGGTCGTCTGTGTCTGGGGCGCCGCCTGCGGTGCAGCCGGTGATCTCACCCGCGCTGCCGAATGAGGGGATCTGGCAGCCGACAGGGCCGGATGTGGCTGGGGGTCCGCCAGTGCTTGTCACGGACTTCCGGCCGGAGGCCGCATATCCGCGGACGGTGGCCTACGTCGCATGGTTCGACCACACCCGCACCCAGCTCGCCTACTACCCCGGCCGCTACGAGCCTCCGAAGGCAGCAGTCCGCGGATCGGCGCAGGTGCCGGTCGGGCAACGCAGCCGGCTGGTGGCGACCTTCAACGCCGGGTTCATTTTCACCGACGGGCGCAATGGGTCCTCCGACAACGGGCTGACCAACGAACCGTTGAAGGACGGGCTGGCGACGTTAGTTGGCTACCGCGACGGGAGGGTCGACATTGTCGTATGGCGCGGTGGCCCCGACCCCGGGCCGCAGTACGCCTTCACGCGGCAAAGCCTGCCCCCGATCGTGTGGAACAACCAGCTGAACCCGGCCCTGAAAGACGGCAGCCTGTGGGGGGCAACGCTGGGCAACGCGGTACGCGTATGGCGTACCGGCGCCGGCATCGACAGCAATGGCAACCTGATCTACGCCGCCGCCAACGGGCAGACGGTCGATTCACTGGCCCGCCTGTTGCAACACGCGGGGGCGGTCAAGGCGATGCAGCTCGACATCAACCCGGAATGGCCGTCCCTGATCACCTACCGCCATCAGCCCGGTCTGGTCCCAAACAAGATCGTGCCTAACTGGCAGCAGTCCGCCAACCGCTACCTCGTGCCCGACGACCGTGACTTCTTCGCCGTCTACACGCCCCTCATCACTCCGGTCACCGTGCCTTTCAAGTAGCCGCCGAGAAATGCAATTGGCGCAGCTAGTGTCGCGTGAACGATGATCTTTGACCTGCGGCGGCTTTGGTGAGGATGTCGTCGGCGGTCTTGGTCCAGGTGAATGGTTGGCAGCGTTCGTTCCAGGCGTCGATGTAGGTCTTGATCGCGGCGATGAGGTCTTTGA
>DATCFU010000260.1:0-2092 GCA_036509315.1 Acidothermaceae bacterium | reverse complement strand
GATTGCCTGGACGGCGACCCCTGCAAGTCGCTGCGCGACTGCGGCGGCTTGGGTGCGGCCTCGCTCATCAAGATCGACACCAGGTGTCCGGCCGGCCAGTACCGGACCGGTCAACGCGGTGAGGCCGTGGCGGACGAGCAGAACTGTGGTCACGCCACGACCCTACGGGGTCAGCCCGTCGACGCCTGATGGCCAACGAGTTGTGGGTCGTTCTTGTTGGTGTACGCCGCCCAGCAACTCGACGCGCCTGGCCGCGAAACCTGTGTCGCTGTCGGGCACTTTCCGTGCGGGCCGGCGACCTGGGACAGCGAGACCAGCGCGAGCACCCCCGAGATCGCCAGCACGACGACGATGGCAACGAACTGCGCGTGTGACAGCGGCTTGTCAGATTTCGAGTTCGCAGACACCTGCAGCTCCTACCTGGACCCGTATCCGATGTGTTCGTCGCGGCCCGAGTGTATCGATACGGTGCTGGCATGGAGCAGCGACGCCTCGGGACGACGGGGCTGACGGTCTCGTGCATCGGACTCGGCACGGCGATGTGGGGACGCGACACTGACGAACACGAGGCCGCGGATCAGCTGAAGGCGTTCGTCGACGCAGGTGGATCGCTCGTCGACACCGCCGACACCTACGCAGCGGGCGACAGCGAGCGCGTCTTGGGCATGTTGCTGACGAAGGTCGTCGATCGAAGTGATGTCGTCGTCGCAAGCAAGGCCGGCGGTCTGTTGCCCGCGGCACGGCCCGACGGCAAGCGCCGCGACATGTCGCGCCGCCACCTCCTGCAAGCACTCGACGATTCACTCGACCGGCTCGGCATCGATCACGTCGATCTGTGGCAACTGCAGGGCTGGGACTCATCGACACCACTTGATGAAACGTTGTCGGCGCTCGATTTCGCGGTCGTGTCAGGACGCGCCCGGTACGCGGGCGTGTCGAACTACAGCGGCTGGCAAACGGCGAAGGCAGCGAGCTGGCAGAGCTGGTGGCCGGGTCGGGTGCCACTGGCGTCGACCCAGGTCGAGTACTCCTTACTCGAGCGCGGGGTCGAGCGTGAGGTGGTTCCGGCCGCGCTCGACGCGGGCCTCTCGCTACTCGCGTGGTCGCCACTTGGGCGCGGCGTGCTGACCGGCAAGTATCGCACCGGGATCCCGGCCGACTCGCGGGCCGCCAGCGACCACCTTGCAAGCTTCGTCGAGCCATACCTCAGCGAATCTCGAGCTGGCATCGTGCAATCAGTCTGCACGGCCGCCGAAGGCCTCGGCGTCTCGCCCTTGGCGGTGGCGTTGGGATGGGTGCGCGACCGGCCCGGGGTCGCCGCCGCGATCGTGGGGGCGCGCACGAACGCCCAGTTGCTCGGGATTTTGGCCGAAGCCGACGTCGTCTTGCCGGACGAGATTCGTAGCGCACTCGACGACGTGTCGATACCTGCGATTGGCTACCCAGAAGCTGGGGCCGTGCGGGACTAGCCCGCTACTCCTCCTCTGGTGCTTCCCACTCCAGGTCGTCGTCCTCTTCGGCGTCGGCTTCCTCGTCGTCCTCGTCGTCGGATTCGACGGGACCGAACGGCGTGACTTCTTCGTACGCCGAGAAAAGAGCGTCGTCGTAGGCCTCACCCGCCGAAGCCAGCGCATCGTAGGCCACCTGGACGTTCGGATCGTTCTCACCGGCGCGCGCCTCGACGGCGGCGAGGTGGGCATCGAGGGCGGACTTCAGCCCAGCGACCGCCGCGCGGACCTGATCTGGCGTGGCGGGAATCTCAATGTCGTCGGGCATGGGTGAACGGTACCTGGCTCCCCCAGGGTGCGCGCAACGGCGATCTTTTCCGGCGACCACCGTGCGAGCACAATGAACCGTGGCCGATTACGAGTTCAGGCAGATGGTGCTGCCACGCGGCACGTCGCGCAACGCCGCCTGGCGGCTGCTGACCGAACAGGCCGAGCACCACGGGTGGGAGCTCGACCGGTTGCGGCTCTACCCCGACGGAACACGGCGAGTGCGCCTGCGCCGCCGGGTCTTGCGGGTCGCTCGGACCATGTAGCTATCGGTGCTCAGCAGTCTCCCGAGGCTCAGCAGTTCGTCAGGAAGTGGT
>DATCFU010000259.1:0-32469 GCA_036509315.1 Acidothermaceae bacterium | reverse complement strand
CGAGATAAAGCGCGTTCACGGCAATCACGAATGGACGTGCTCGGCGCGGCAGCGCCCAGAGCGGACGAAGCCACCCGCCTGAGGGCGCGGCACCGTTCCGGTTGACTGCGATGACGGTCACCCCCCGGTGTGCAGAGCGAGCGGAAGGTCTGTCGGATGATCACCCGCTGTAGTCACGAACTCTACGCGCAGTGTGATCAATGCGCACCAGTAGTGCGATTTGACCGGTTCGGGTGTTTTGATATACGCGTTCAAGTTTCCAGCAAAGGGTGCCGAGGAGTCAGCCATCGCCGATGCCTCGCGACCCCCTTGTCCCGGACACAACTGTCTCGACAGGACTTGGAGGAACGCAATGCGCGACCAGCACTGGTGGTAGACCACCCGCCCGGCCAATAACGACCGCCGGGCCACTGAGACCGCGAGCCGCCGGATCGAACCCCCCACCGACCCGGCGGCTTGCCTCATGTCTGGCGCGATGTGTGGCGCGATGTCCTGTGAGTTATCGCGTAGCAGGCCACGGCAGTAGCGGCGGCGACGTTCAACGAGTCGACCCCATTGCCCATCGGGATGCGCACCTGGCTCGTCGCAGCCTCCAGGGCGTTCTTCGACAGGCCGGGACCCTCCGCGCCGAGGAGCAACGCCAGCAACTCGTCGTCCCGCACCTCGATCTCGTCGATCGATTCGGCCCGCGAATCAGGCGTGAGCGCAAGCACCCGGAAGCCCGCCTCGCGAAGCTCGGTCAGGCCGCTGGGCCACGACTCGATGCGGGCGTAGGGAGTCGAGAAGACCTCGCCCATCGAGACACGCACCGAGCGCCGATAAAGCGGATCGGCGCAGGTCGGGCTCAGCAGCACGGCGTCCATGCCGAGACCCGCTGCACTTCGAAAGATCGCACCGAGGTTGGTGTGGCTGTTCACTGCTTCCAACACCACGAGCCGCGAACTGCGCGGCAACAGGTCGGCGACGCTCTTCAGCGGCAACCGTCCCATCGCTGCGAGGGCTCCGCGATGAACGTGGAAGCCGGTGACCGACTCGAGCAGTTCCTCGGATCCGACGTACAGCGGCACATCGACGTCCGCGACGAGATCCGCGACTGGCGCGAGCCACCGCTGGGTCATCAGCGCCGACCGCACCGGATATCCGGCCCGCAAGGCGCGCCGGATCACCAGCTCCCCTTCGGCGATGAAGATGCCGTCCGCGGGCTCGGAGCGACGGCGCAGCTCGACGTCGGTCAGCGCGCGGTAATCGGCGAGCTCAGGGTTGGTTACGCCGTCGATGAACACGCCGTCCAGGAACACTGTGCGGGCCACGACACGCATCATCCCGGACGCCGAAAGCTGGCGTACCGTGGAGTCGTTGATCACACACGTTGATCCGCAGTGAGTTAAGGGGAGCTGGGTTCCATGGACGACCTGCAAGTCATCGGCAGCCGCAGTCGGGGGTCGGTGATGCGCATCGTGCGGGCAAGCGCTGCGTTGTTCGGCACCGGGTTCGTCGCCGGACTAGTGGTGGCACTGATCTTTCACGCGCTGATCCACGCGCTGATCATCATCGCGGCCGTGCTGATCGTGCTCGGATTCGCGATCAAGGTCATGGTCACGCGCCGGCGCCCCTGAGCTAGCGGGCAGCCCTCAGGGCGACACGAACAGCTTGATCGCGACCCCCGTCCCGACCACCACGATCAGCAGCCGTAGCAGGTTGGGTGCCAGTCGGCGTCCGACCGTAGCTCCGATCTGCCCTCCGATCGCCGACCCGACGGCAAGCAAGGCGGCCGGCAGGTAGGCCACCGGCGCAAAGAAGATGAACAGTAGTGCCGCCGACGCGTTGACCATGGCGATCACCACGTTCTTCAGGGCGTTCAGCCGTTGCACGTGGTCGTCAAGGAAGATGCCGAGCAGCGCCATCAGGATCACACCCTGCGCTGCTCCGAAGTAGCCGCCGTAAATCCCGGTCAGGAACGCACCAACGTCGAGCCCGCGGTGCGGCCGCGAGCGCGGCGGACGCGCCGCGGCCTGACGAATGACCCGCGCGGACAATCGTGGCTGGATGATCACCAGCGCGCAGGCAACCAGCACCAGATAGGGCACGACGCGCTCGAACGAGGTACTCGGGAGGGCGAGCAGCAGTCCCGCCCCGAGTAATCCGCCGGCGATCGAGATCGCTCCAAGCCGACGAATCCGGCTCCGTTGGCCGACCAGTTCGCGGCGATAGCCGACCGCGCCGCTGACCCCTCCTGGGACCAGCCCAAGCGTGTTCGAGACGTTCGCGACCAACGGTGAGTACCCGAACGCGACCAAGGTCGGAAATGTGAGCAACGAACCCGAACCAACGACGGTGTTGACGGTGCCGGCAACGACGCCGGCGCCGAAGACACCGGCGATCTCCCACGGGTTCAGCGCCGGCACGCCTGCGATGGTAGCGGGCCGGCTGGCAGGGAGACCTCCGTCACGAAAGCCTCAAAAGGTCAAGAGACGGTCGCTAGCGGTCGACTAAACCTTGGTGAACTCCCCCCGACTACGCCACGGACCTTGGCGCGGGCGACTTCAGCTGCTGGTGGTTGCGGGGAGCTCGATGGCGATCATCCTCGGGGCAAGCGCGTCGGCGCAGGCCGACAGCCTGGACCAAGCCAACGCCCAGGCACAGCAGCTGGCCGCCCAGATCAGCAAGCTGCAGCCTCAGGTCGTCGCCGCGCTGGCCGCCTACGACACATCGCTGACCGCTCTTGGCCAGGCCGTGTCGATGAACGTTGCCGCGGGCCGGGTCTATTCGTCGCTGCTCGAGGAGGCCGACACCCTGGTCGCACAACGGGACTCGCACATCGTCGCGCTCTACAAGGCCGGTGGGTCGCTTGCCCTCTATGCCAGCGCCTTGCGGTCCGGCGACCCGGCCAGCTTGCGTCAGGTGCCCTACCTCAACGGCATCGTGACCTCCGACGCCGACAGCGCCGCCAATGCGCTCGCCGTCGCCGCGTCGGCGAAGACGACGCTCGACGCAACCCAGAACCAGATCGACAACGGCCTTTCGAACACGGACGCCGTGAACACGCGACTTGCCGATCTGCAGAGTCTCCTTGGCCAGCAACAGGCCCTTCTCAACGAGGCGTCGTCGCGGGCCAGGAATCTGCAGGCACTGAAGGACGCGGCTGCGGCGCTGGCCGCTTCGCAAGCAGCTGCGGCCGCAGCTGCCGCACAGGCCGCGGCGAGCGCACAGGCCGATGCCGCGCCGGCGAATTACCGGGCGTTGTTCCAGGGAGCGGCGGCGACCTGCCCCGGCCTTTCGTGGACCGTGCTGGCCGCTATCGGCCAGGTCGAGACCCATGACGGAACCGGCGGCATGGTGTCATCGGCAGGCGCGCTCGGGCCGATGCAGTTCCTGCCGGCAACGTTCGCCGAATACGCCCGCGACGGCGACCACGACGGCAAGGCCGAGATCATGGATCCCGCCGACGCCGTATACACGGCAGCCGCCTATCTCTGCGCGAACGGCGCCGGGCAAGCGGCGTCCCTCTCGACCGCGATCTGGAACTACAACCACGCGGACTGGTACGTCCAGCTCGTCGAATCGCTCGCCGCAAAAATCAGCTAGTAGGTGCCGGCGGCTCAATCGCAGCGGGCTTGGGTGGCACGGGCTTCGTCGCGCCCGGGTCAGGGGCAGCGCCGTTCGACCCGCCGCCGGTCAAGCCACCGACGATGCTGCCGAGACCCTCGAGCGCCTTCCCCATCTCGCTCGGGACGATCCACAGTTTGTTCGCGGTGCCCTGAGCGATCTGCGGGAGCATCTGGAGGTACTGATAGGCCAGCAACTCGGCGTCCGGCTTGCCCTCGTGTATCGCTTGGAAGACGGTGCCGATGGCCTTGGCTTGACCCTCTGCCCGCAGTGCTTGCGCCTTGGCGTCAGCAGTCGCCTGTGTCACGGCCGCCTGTGCCTGACCCTCGGCCCTGAGGATGGCCGACTGCTTTTCTCCTTCAGCGGTGAGAATCTGCGATTGCTTGAAGCCCTCCGCGGTCAGGATCGCGGCCCGCTTGTCACGATCGGCGCGCATCTGCTTTTCCATCGAGTCCTTGATCGACGCCGGTGGGTCAATCGACTTGAGCTCGACGCGGTTGACCTTGATGCCCCATTTACCGGTTGCTTCGTCGAGCACGACGCGCAGCTGCGAGTTGATTTCCTCACGTGAGGTCAACGTCTTTTCGAGGTCCATGCCGCCGGCGACATTACGAAGTGTCGTCACGGTCAGCTGCTCGATGGCCTGGATGTAGTTCGCGATCTCATACGTCGCAGCACGTGCGTCGGTGACCTGGAAGTACAGAACGGTGTCGATGCCGACCACCAGGTTGTCTTCGGTGATAACCGGCTGCGGTGGGAACGAGATGACCTGTTCGCGCAAGTCGAGCAACGGACGCAACCGGTCGACGAACGGCACCACGATGTTCAGGCCCGGCGTCAACGTCTTGTTGTATCGGCCGAACCGTTCGACGATGCCCGCGCGCGCCTGCGGCACGATGCGGATCGTGCGCCCGACGACGAGCAAGACAAAGATCGCAACGACGATGAGTGCGATGGCCTCGGGGCCCATGAACTACTCCGTTCCGTAGACCAAGGCGGTAGCGCCCTGGATCTTCACGACGTCGACCGACGTCCCAGGTTCGAGGACCTGGTCTTCCATATAGGCGCGGGCGGTCCAGATCTCGCCACCGATCTTGACCTGACCGTGATGAGCGTCTACCCGTTCGAGGACCAGCGCACTCTTGCCTACGAGCGCGTCGATGCCGCTCTTGAGTTCGGCGGGTGTGCGCAAGTGCGACTTCGCGATGGGCCTGGCCACGCCGACGAGCCCGATCGATCCAGCGATAAAGGCGCCGAGTTGCAGCGGGACCGGCCCACCGACCACCGCAACGACGAGCGCGACCACCGCGGCAAGCGAGACGAAGCCGAGGACCAGCGTCAGGGTCAGGGCCTCTGCGGCGGCGCAGGCCGCCGCAACGATCGTCCAAACGAGCCAAGCGGACATAACTCGATCATAGGCCGGTATTTCACACCGCGCGGGCGGCAAAGTCTCATTGCGCGCGGGCGGCGAAGCGGCCGTCGCGATAGTCAAGACGCAGCCCGATACCGAAGGTGTCGGACAGCGATTGCTCCGTCATCGACTCGTGCAACGGCCCAGCCGCGACCACCTGACCGCTGCGCAACAGCAAGGCATGCGTGAAGCCGACCGGGATCTCCTCGACGTGGTGTGTCACGAGCACCGTGGTCGGCGCGCCAGGATCTGCAGCAATGGCGGCCAGCCGTGCGACGAGGTCCTCGCGGCCGCCCAGATCAAGACCCGCGGCCGGCTCGTCGAGCAGCAGCATCTCCGGGTCGGTCATCAAAGCCCTCGCGATCTGTGCGCGCTTGCGTTCACCCTCAGACAACGTGCCGTAGGTGCGATCGGCAAGATGCGCACACCCGACCTGCTTCAGGACGTGCTCGGCGCGCACCTCATCGTGGATGTCGTAGCGCTCGCGCCAGCGCCCGACCATGCCATACGAGGCCGTGAGTACGACGTCTCTGACCTTCTCCCGGGCGGGGACGCGCTCGCCCAAGGCCGCACTCGAGAGTCCGATGCGTGGCCGGAGCTCGAACACGTCGACCCTG
Organism: Acidothermaceae bacterium; assembly: GCA_036509315.1. Classification (GTDB taxonomy): domain Bacteria; phylum Actinomycetota; class Actinomycetes; order Acidothermales; family Acidothermaceae; genus PALSA-607. Next base: position 26,835 of record DATCFU010000259.1, on the reverse strand, counting down.
CCCAGCCGCTCGCCGAGGACGTCGACCGTCCCGCGCGTCGGGAACAGCCTCGTGGAGGCGATCCGCAGCAACGTCGTCTTGCCGGCGCCGTTCGGTCCGAGCACGACCCACCGCTGATCCTGATCGACTGCCCAGTCGACGTAGTCGAGCAACGTCGCACCGTCCCGCACCACACCGACGCCCTGCATCCCGATGACGTCGCCGGTTGCTTGCACACACGAAACTTACCGGCAGTGAAGGTCACCGGGACGTCGACCCGCGGCCGCCGTTGCTTAGGCTAGGTGGGTGCCGACGCCCCAAGAGGACCTGCCGCGTGAGCCTCTCGCCGACCCTGAACTGTGTGGTCGGTTCGCCGCCTGGTTCGCGGCAACGCTGGGCAACCGGGTCGATGCCGACGCCGCGCTCACCGCGATCGAGGCTGGCAGCGACGGCCACGTCGTCACTGGCTGGCCTGACTGGCGGGTCGACATCGATGGCGGCGACGGCATGGAACTGGTCACGCGAGTCCCTGACGTGGGCGCCGTGGCGGTCGAGTTCGCGCTCGCCGACGTCGTCGGGCGGCTGTTGCAGGTAGGGGTGCGCGAGGTGTCGCTGGTGCTCCCGGTGGCAGGAGACCCGCTTGGGTTGACCGGGGCGGGCCCATTCTCAGTGGCCGCGCTCGAAGCCGAATGCGGCGTCCTGCTTGTCACTGACCACGCGAGGATCGGCCTCATCCCCACGCCCGACAAACGGGGGTCGTCCTACCGGGGTTGGCGCTGGCACGTATTAATCGAGGCGCATGAAGTCGTCGATCCACTGGAGATCGCGGTGCTCGGTGAACCGCCAAGCGCAGCCGCTGCCTTCACACCGATTGGCAACCTGCCGGCACCCAATCCACTGCACGTAGTCGAGCAGGCCGACCGCGCGCTCGGCCGAGCGCTGCGAGCAGCCACCAACGAGCTCGCGGCCCTCGACCTTGCACAGTGGCGACCCGAGGTCGCTGCCGGTCGCAAGGAAGCCGAAGCCGCATTGCGTGCTGCGGGGCAACGATTTCCACCCAGCTGGCCACCGCCCGCGCGCGCCCTCGCAGAGCGTTCGCTCATGCTGTGGCGGATCGTGCGCGCAGCTCGTGCCGATGCCGGCGCCATCTCGGCGTCCGGCAGTCAAGCTCGAACTCAAGCGCTGAGCGCGCTGTCTCACGCGGTTCGAGAGGCCGCAATGGTGGCCTACAACGTGCCGCTGCTCGCGCTGCCAGCGAACCGGCCCGCCGGAGCTGTCGAGCCCGACCTTCGATGACTGGCGACCGCACGTTGCTGGTCACGCTTACCGGCCGCGATCGTCCCGGCGTGACCTCGCGCCTGTTCGACGAGCTGTCGAAGTTTCCGCTGGTCGTTCTCGACACCGAGCAGATCGTGTTACGTGGTCGATTGATCCTCGGTGCGCTCGCCGACCTCGGCGGCACAGATGCGGCCGGCGAACTCGCCTTGCGCGACGTACTCTCGCACGCCGCTCGCGACCTCGGGCTTGAGATCGAAATAACGGTCGGACCGCAAGTCGACGCAGCCGTACTGCCCGGGCCGTTGCACGTCACGGTTTTGGGACATCCGCTACTGCCGGCTGCCATGGCTGGGGTCGCCGGCTGTATTGCCAGTCACGGAGCAAACATCGACCGAATCGTGCGGCTCGCCAGCCATCCCGTGACGTGCATCGAGATGGACGTGTCGGGTGCGAACCCGGACCTGTTACGTGCCGAACTGAACGCGCAGGCCGCGCTGCTTCAGGTCGATGTCGCTGTTCAGCGCGGTGGGTTATACCGCCGGGCCAAGCGGCTCGTCGTCATGGATGTTGACTCGACACTCGTGCGCGGCGAGGTCATCGAGATGCTTGCGCAACATGCAGGCTGCGCCGAGCAGGTCGCCACACTTACACAGGCTGCGATGCGTGGCGAACTCGACTTCGAACAATCGCTACGCGAGCGAGTGGCGCTGCTCAAGGGACTGCCCGATTCGGTGTTGGCCGAGGTACGCGATTCACTGGTGCTGACGCCGGGCGCGCGCACGCTGGTACGCACGCTGAAGCGTCTCGGATATTTGGTGGCGATAGTGAGTGGCGGATTCACCCAGATCACCGACGGTCTCGTCGACGAACTCGGCCTCGACTTTGCCGCCGCGAATACGCTCGACATCGTCGACGGGCTGCTCACCGGAAAACTTGTCGGGCCGATCGTCGATCGGCCGGGAAAAGCCGCTGCACTCGAACGTTTCGCCGCATCGGCAGGTGTGCCTCTCACGCAGACCATCGCGATCGGCGACGGCGCCAACGATCTCGACATGCTTGGGCGGGCCGGCCTCGGCGTCGCGTTCAACGCCAAGCCGGTTGTGCGCGAAGCCGCTGACACCGCACTGAACGTGCCCTACCTCGACGCGATCCTGTACCTGCTCGGCATCACCCGCGACGAGATCGATGCAGCGGACGCCGACGTGCGGGCGTAGGCGGGCACGTGATCGCCGAGTGAAGGAATTCTGCGCGAAATTTTGCCAGGACGCAGCGTAACTCCTTCAGTCGGCGCAGCAGTTCCTAGCGCGTGGCCTCAATGGACGGTGGCTCTGGCATCTTCGCCGACGTCCGGCCGGGCGGACGAGCGATCTTGCGTTCGTCGTGTTCGTAGATGCGCCACGGCGGGCCGACAATGTGCGAATCGGGTTTACCCACAACTTCCGGATCCTTGTCCGGATACGGCACCCGACTGAGGACTTGACGCATGGCAGCTACCCGCGCTCGTCGTTTGTCGTTGCTGCGGATGACCGTCCACGGCGCGTTGTCTGTATCGGTGGCCTCGAACATCGCTGCTTTTGCCTCGGTAAAGTCGTCCCAGCGGTCGATCAGTGCGAGATCTGTCGGACTCAACTTCCACTGCCGGACTGGATCGATGCGACGGATGATGAATCGGGTGCGTTGCTCGCCACGAGAAACCGAGAACCACAGCTTGATGAGGATCAGCCCGTCGTCGGTTTGCAATCTCTCGAATACTGGGGCCTGCTTCAAAAAGAGCTCGTACTTCTCGTCAGTCGTCCAACCCATCACTCGTTCGACTCCTGCCCGGTTGTACCAGGAGCGGTCAAACAGAACGATCTCGCCAGCGCTTGGCAACTGAGCGATGTAGCGCTGGAAGTACCATTGACCAAGCTCCCGTTCGGTCGGTTTTCCCAGCGCCACGATGCGTGCTGCCCTCGGGTCGAGATGCTCCATGAACCTCTTGATCGTGCCGCCCTTGCCCGCCGCGTCGCGACCCTCGAACAGCACGCATACGCGCTGCCCGTTGTCCTGGATCCACTCCTGCATCTTCAACAGCTCGACCTGAAGGGCGCGCTTTTGCCGCTCGTACTCCCCGCGCTCGAGTCGTTCTTCGTACGGGTAGTTCTCCCGCCACGTGTCGACGCGCTTGCCGTCGGCACCTACGAGTATCGGATCGTCCAGGTCCTCGTTGTCGGCCTCCAGGCTCAACGAATCGAGATCCTCGGTGAGTTGCACACTCGCCCAGGCGACCTTGCGGCGCTCCCGACGCGGTGAATGCGCTTTCGTCCCAGACTTGGCTCGCGTCGATGCCATGTGTCGCCCCTTCTCATCCGCTCGCCGAGAATCTGCCGTACCTGAGGTCAGTGAGGCAACCCGCCCCTCGCCTCCCATGCAACGAAGGTGACGCGCGGGTGAACACTCGGTGAAGACTGCCTTTGCTCGGTTGCGGGGGGACCGGACGCCGCCACACCTTCGCGCCATGACCAACGACTTCGTCCTTGCACCGGCGGTCATCACCGCGTTGGCGTTCGAGTTCACCAACGGCTTTCACGACACGAGCAATGCGATGGCGACATGCACCGCAACTCGAACGCCGTGAGTTGATCCACGAGCAGCCGCCCGCCTCCTAGCGCCGATGCGGGTGCACTACCTGCAAACCCGATGCCGCCGTTGGTGACTCGAGGGCGCACGGGTCGGGCTCGGGACACGCTTCGCACTCCATCTCGATCGTCGCGTGCGCAATCTCGAACTGACTCGCGACCATGTCTTTGATCCGCTCCCCCGTTGCCTGCGCCTGTTCGAGCGTTGGGTGACCTGCGACCGCGACATGCGCCGACATTGCGTGCAGGTCGCTCGACAGGCTCCACACATGCAGATCGTGCACGTCGACTACGGTCGCGACGTCGCGCACGGCTGCAAGCACGGCCTCCGGGTCGATCGCCCTGGGTGTCGACTCGAGCAAGACGTCGGCACTGCGGTGCAAGAGCCGCACGGCCTGGCTCGTGATCGCCACGCACACCACCAACGACACCGCTGGGTCGAGCCAGTACGTGCCGTGGCTGAGCAATATGACGAGCCCGGCCGCGGCGACCGCGAGCGAGACAGCCGCATCTGAGACAAGGTGCAACGTCGCGGCCGATATGTTCAGATCAGGGTGCGCACCCGGCTTGGCGCTTCGTTCGTGCACCAGCGTCGCGCCGAGACCATTCAACGCGGCAGCTCCCAGGGCAACCAACGCCACGATGCCGCCGTGAACGGGCCCCGGATGCACGAGCCTGAGCACCGCGTCGACGGCTACAAACCCGGTGACCGCGAGTAACAGCCCGCCATTCGCAAGCGCCGCAAGGATGGTGGCGCGGTGATGGCCGAACGAGCGCGCCATCGTGGCGCTGCGAAGCGAGTACCGGAGCGCGATGACCGCGATGGCCAGCCCGGCGACGTCCGCCAGGTTGTGTCCTGCATCGGCAAGCAGCCCGAGGGAATGGGCGAGCAGCCCCCAGATGATCTGTGCCACGACGACCGCAACGTTGAGTGTGATGGCGATGACCAGCCGCTGCTGCCGACGGGCGTTCCTGGTCTGCGTGCTGCTCACGTGATCAACGGTACGCCGACAAAGCAGGGCGGACGTCGATCAGCTGCCCATGGCGTGGACGCCACCGTCGACATGGATGATCTCGCCGGTCGTCTTGGGGAACCAGTCCGAGAGCAGCGCGACGATCGCCCGTGCAGCCGGCTCGGCATCAGTGACATCCCACGTCATCGGAGCACGGGTCTCCCAGATCGCGGCCAACTCGTCGAAGCCCGGTATCCCCTTGGCCGCCATGGTTCGGATCGGACCGGCGGAGACCAGGTTGACCCGGACGTTCTGCTTGCCGAGGTCGCGAGCCAGGTAGCGCGAGGTCGATTCGAGGGCAGCCTTGGCGACGCCCATCCAGTCGTAGAGCGGCCACGCCACCTTAGCGTCGAAGTCGAGCCCGACGACTGATCCGCCGCCGGTCATCATCGGCAAGGCACCCATCGTCAGCGCCTTCAACGAGTAGGCAGAGACGTGCAGTGCGGTCGCGACGTCGTCCCAGCCGGTGTTGAGGAAGTTGCCGCCAAGGGCGTCGCCTGGCGCGAATGCGATCGCATGAACGACCCCGTCGAGGCCGTCAAGGTGCTCACCTACCCGCTCAGGCAGCGCGGCCAGGTCGTCGACGTTCGTCACGTCGAGCTCGATGACTGGCGGCGGCTCGGGAAGTCGGCCAGCGATTCGCTCGGTGAGCCTGAACACCCGGCCGTAGGACGACAGGACGACCTTGGCGCCTTCCTGCTGCGCCAGCCGAGCAGCATCGAACGCGATCGAGGCCTCAGTCAGCACGCCGGTGATGAGCAGGCGCTTGCCGGCAAGAAGACCCATTCAGTGCCCCATTCCCAATCCGCCGTCGACGGGTATGACGGCACCGGTGATATACGCAGCCTCATCGCTGGCCAGGAAGCGAATCACCCCGGCGACTTCGGCCGGCGCCCCGTAGCGGCGCAGCGGGATTTGGTCGAGCAACTCCGCGCGCCTGCCGTCGTTGAGAACCGCTGTCAGGTCGGTTTCGATGAAGCCTGGGGCCACGACGTTGGCGGTGATCCCGCGCGATCCGAACTCCCGCGCCAAAGAGCGCGCGAAGCCGACGAGTCCCGACTTGGTCGCGGCGTAGTTAGCCTGCCCGGCCGATCCCGAGAGCCCGACCACCGAGGAAACGAAGATCATCCGGCCGTCGTGCGCACGCAACATGCCACGCGCAGCCCGGCGGGCTACCCGGTAGGCGCCGGTGAGGTTCGTGGCGATCACAGCGTCCCAGTCGTCGTCGGTCATCCGCAGCAGTAGCGTGTCGCGGGTAATCCCGGCGTTGGCCACCAAGACTTCGACCGTGCCTTGCTCCGCCTCGACGCGCTCGAACGCGGCCTCGATTTCGTCGGGGTTGGTCACGTCGCAACGGACGGCGAGCAGCCCTTCGGGGGGCGCACTCGACAGGTAAGTCACTGCGACGCGGTCGCCCGCGGCAGCCAGGGCCTGCGCCGCCGCGAGTCCGATGCCGCGGCTTCCGCCGGTGACGAGCACAGAGCGCGGCACGCGGGTCCTTCCACGAGCCCGGTGCGGCCGGGCGCCGACGCCACTATCGGTCGCCCGCCGAGGCTACCGGTAATACGGGGTTACGGCGCGACAGCGCCTCGGGCTGGGGCGCGACAGCGCCTCGCGACAGCGCCTGGTGAGACGCGGCTACGCCGGGTGGTCTAACGCAAGTCAGCGCAACGGTGGGCGCCTGATCGTCGCGCGGCTCAGGAAACTCGCTCCGTCCGGACCTGCTTGCAGGCCTCAAGCTCCCCGATCAATAAGTAGTCGCCCAGCACAGGCCGCAGTTTCATCCAACACAGCAATGAGCAGGTGGAGATCCCGATGAGCACAATGACCGCCGACACCTTCGACACGGTGACCGCCAACGTCCTCGCGGACGGGATCGTGGTCCGGTTGTCCGGCTCCCTCGACGTCGCGTCATTGCCCGATCTGCGGGCCACCCTGCTGAGTAGCCGGCCCGAGGGTTGCAACGACATCCTCGTCGACGCCGGCCGCGTCACCGAAATCCACGAGCGTGCACTCGCCGTACTCGTCGCTGCAGCCGAATGGGTGCGCCAGACGGGTGGTCGTCTTCGCTTCGCCGCGATGTCGCCTGCCTTGGTGGACACCGCCGACTACTTCGACGTCACCGACTTGCTGCCTCGTCTGCCTGGTCCGGGGGGACGGGCAGGCGGGGCGGCACGCCTCAAGGCACAGTAATTCCCGACCACAGGTAGGTACCCGCCTGCCAGGTCAAGCACCGCCGCGTTTCCCCACCAGATCGACCAACTGCAGCACCCACAGCAGGGCCGCTTCAGCAACACCCGCTCCAAACCGACAGCACCCACTGCCGGCACACGCAGTACCCGACACGCAGTACCCGACACGCAGTGCCCCACCCCGAACTACCCCGTCTCACCCGCACTCGCTCCGCTACCGCCGTCTCGCCTGGGACCACCTCCCCGGCCGGACGGCGGTTGCATGTGCGCCTCAGTCGACAGTGCGGGTGAACCGGCAGTGCGGGTGAATCGGCAGCGCGGGCCTTCGACGTAGGGTGGCGTTCGATCAGCCGTCGCTGACGACCCGACGCCGGAGGTAGCCCGCGCGATGCCCGACCGCGAGATCGACCAGTCCTTTCTCGACCTGCCGCTGCAAGCACTCGCCGACGCCGCGCTGTCGCGCGCGAGAGAGCTCGGCGTGTCGCACGCCGACCTGCGGGTCGAACGGCACCGCACACAGCATCTGCGGCTACGTGACGGAAGCCTTGAGGGTCGTCTCGACGATGTCGACACCGGTTTCGCCGTCCGCGTGGTACATGAAGGCACCTGGGGCTTCGCCGCCGCTGTCGATCTGACCCCAGAAGAAGCGGTCCGCGTCGCCGAGCAGGCCGTGGCCATCGCTAAAGCGACCCGGTCACTGAACCGCGAGCCGGTCGAGCTGGCGGACGAACCCGTTTACGCCGACGCGCGGTGGGTTTCGTCCTACGACATCAACCCGTTCGACGTCCCCGACAGCGAGAAGGTCGCGCTACTCGCCGAACGCTCTGCCCGGTTGCTCGCGTCGGACGGCATCGACCACGTCGACGCGGCGGTCGCGCAGGTGCTGGAGCACAAGTTCTACGCCGACTTGGCGGGTACGACGACCCGCCAACAGCGAGTGCGCTTGATGCCGAGCTTGACCGCCGTGTGCGTCGATGGCGATACAGGGCGGTTCGAGACGATGGAAAGCCTGGCGCCGCCAGTCGGTCGGGGCTGGGAGTTTGTGACGGGCACCGGCTGGGATTGGGATCAAGAGATCGCCGACATCCCCGTTCTGCTCGCCGAGAAGATGAAGGCCCCCTCGGTGGATGCCGGCAACTACGACTTAGTGATCGATCCGTCGAACCTGTGGCTGACCATCCACGAGTCGATCGGACACGCGACCGAGCTCGACCGCGCACTTGGCTACGAGGCGGCGTACGCGGGCACTAGTTTCGCCACCTTCGACAAGCTGGGTTCGCTCGTCTACGGCTCGCCGCACATGCACGTCACGGGCGATCGCACGGCCGAGTACGGCCTGTCGACAATCGGTTACGACGACGACGGGGTGGCCGGTCAGCAGTGGGATCTGATCCGCGACGGCATCTTGGTGGGCTACCAGCTCGACAGGCGGATGGCGAAGCTCAAGGGCCTCGGTCGCTCGAACGGTTGCGCGTTCGCCGATGCGCCAGACCGCGTGCCGGTGCAGCGCATGGCGAACGTCTCGCTGCAGCCCGCCGCGAACGGGCCGTCGACCGAAGAGCTCATCGCCGGCGTCGAACGTGGCATCTACGTGGTTGGCGACAAGAGCTGGTCGATCGACATGCAGCGCTATAACTTCCAGTTCACCGGCCAGCGCTTCTACGAGATCCGCTCAGGACGCCTCAGCGGCCAGCTGCGCGACATCGCTTACCAGGCCACCACTACGGATTTCTGGGGATCGATGGACGCCGTCGGCGGGCCCCAGACCTATGTGCTCGGTGGGGCGTTCAACTGCGGCAAGGCGCAGCCGGGACAAGTCGCCCCCGTCAGCCACGGCTGCCCGTCAGCGGTGTTTCGTGGTGTCAAGATCCTGAACACCGTCCAGGAAGGTGGCCGCTAGATGAGCGACCAGACGCCGCAGGAGACCGTCGAGCGCGCTCTCGCGATCGCCGCAGGAATCAAGGATGTCGATGGCTGCGTGGTGCTCGCCGACGAGTCGAGCAGCGCCAATGTGCGTTGGGCGAATAACACGCTCACGACCAACGGCGTGACACGTGGCCGCCGGTTGACCGTGATCGCCTCAGTCAAGGGAGCGGACGGCGTGGCAGCGGGCGTCGTGTCGCGTAGCTCGGTGCGTACCGCTGATCTCGACGATCTCGTCCGGGCCGCCGTAGCCGCCGCGAGCGAGAACACCCCGGCCGAGGACGCAGGCGCGCTCGTCGAGCCGAGCCGGCCTGCCGACCCGACGTGGCACGAGCAACCTCAGGAAACGTCCGCCGCAGTCTTCGAGGGATTCGTCGGCGATCTCGGGGCGGCGCTGACGAAGGCGGCGGCACAGGACCGGCTGTTGTTCGGCTTCGCCGAGCACGTGGTGAACTCCAGCTTCATGGGCAGTTCAACTGACCTGCGGCTTCGTCACGATCAACCCACCGGCAAGCTCGAGATGAACGCCAAGTCGAGCGATCTGACACGTTCGGCCTGGTCGGGAGCAGCCACCCGCGACTTCACCGACATCGACATCGGGCGCGACGCTGACGCGCTTGCGCAGCGCCTCAAGTGGGCGACTCGACGTATCGACCTCCCGGCTGCGCGATACGAAACCATCGTGCCGCCCGGTGCACTCGCGGACTTGTTGATCTACATGTACTGGTCGGCCGGGGCACGCGACGCCCACGACGGCCGCACCGTATTCTCCAAGCCCGCTGGCGCCACCCGCGTCGGTGAGTCGTTGAGCAGCCTGCCGTTGACGTTACGCAGCGACCCGAGCGCACCTGGCCTTGCTTGCATTCCATTCGTCGTTGCTCATGCATCGAGTGCAGAGAGTTCGGTTTTCGACAACGGTCTCGACTTGTCGCCGACCTCCTGGATCGACAAGGGACGCTTGAACTCTCTGATCCAAACACGCCACACAGCGGCATTGACCGGCCTGCCCGTGACCCCCGCGATCGACAACCTCATCTTTGAGCAGGACGGAGCGACCGCAAGCCTCGACGACATGATTCGGAGCACCGAGCGCGGGCTGTTGTTGACGTGCTTGTGGTACATCCGGTCCGTCGACCCGCAAACACTGCTGCTCACCGGCCTGACTCGCGACGGCGTCTACCTCGTCGAGGGCGGCGAGGTCGTCGGTGCTGTCAACAACTTCCGGTTCAACGAGAGCCCGGTCGATCTGCTGGATCGCATGACCGAGGTTGGCTCGACGCAGGTGTGCTTGTGTCGTGAATGGAATGACTATTTCAGCCGGACGGCGATGCCGGCGGTACGTATTCCGGACTTCAACATGAGCACAGTGAGCAAAGCGTCCTAACCCATTAGACGTCCTCGAGGCGGAACCCGACCTTCATGGTGACCTGGAAGTGCTCGACATCGCCGTCGACGATGTGACCGCGGATGCCGGTCACCTCGAACCAATCCAGATGCCGAATGGTCTGTGATGCTCGGTGGACGCCGTTGCGGACGGCGTGTTGAACGCTTTCGCCCGACGTCCCGACGATTTCAGTGACTCGGTAGGTGCGATCGCTCATGGGAACCTCCTGTTTGCAACCTGAGTAGTCATCAGCTGTTCCCTCATCATCGCGGCGTACGGTAGAGGGGTGGCAAGACGGGTGCGGGACCGCGCGCAGGACGACGATTCACCGGTCTATCTGGTTACGGCAGCCCAGCCCGGTCACTCCCAGGAAATGTCTGGCCGGCTTCGGCGTTATCTCATCTCGATGACGGTCCGGGTGGTCTTCTTGGTATTGGCGATCTTCTTGTTCACCGGGTGGCTACGCGTCGTCGGCATTGCGGCCGCGGTCGTGCTGCCGTGGATCGCCGTCGTGATGGCGAACGCGGGTCCGGTCGGCGACGGAGCGCAACCGGAGTTCGTCTCGACGGACCGGATCGGGATCGACGGCCCGCCGGTTACCCAGATTGGCCACTCCACTGAGGGCCTCTACACCAAGGAACAGCCCTACACCAAGGAACAGACACCGTGACAGCGGACCTTTACCCCACGCCGGTCTTGCCGCAGAGCCCACCCCCTGACGGGTGGGCGGAGGAGATTCGTTCGCTCGCGGCTTCGCGCAACGCGGTGATCCTCGCGCACAACTACATGCTGCCCGACATCCAAGATGTCGCCGACCACGTCGGCGACTCGTTAGCGCTGTCGCGGATCGCCGCGGCGAGCGACGCCGACACCATCGTGTTCTGCGGCGTTCATTTCATGGCGGAGACAGCAAAGATCCTCGCGCCGAGCAAGACCGTATTGATTCCGGATCTCGACGCCGGGTGTTCATTGGCGGCCAGCATCGACGTCGCCGATGTTCTCGCGTGGAAAGCCGATCACCCCGACGGAGTCGTCGTTGCCTACGTGAACACGTCCGCCGCCATCAAAGCCGAGGTCGATGTGTGCTGCACCTCGTCAAACGCCGCCGATGTTGTGCGATCGATCCCTGAAGGCAAGGAGATTTTCTTTCTCCCTGACCAATTCCTCGGCGCACACGTGCGCAGGGTGACCGGACGCGACATGGATGTGTGGGCGGGCGAATGTCACGTGCACGCTGAGATCTCGCCGTCCGATCTGCGTGCGACGCTCGACGCCAACCCGGAAGCCGACCTGCTCGTGCATCCCGAATGCGGCTGCACCACAACGGCGCTCTACCTCACGAGCACCGGTGACCTACCGGCGGATCGCACGCGCATCTTGTCGACCGGCGGCATGGTCGAATACGCGAAGTCCACGAAGGCGCCGCGGGTGCTGGTCGCTACCGAGACCGGCATTTTGCACCAGCTGCACAAGCTCAACTCGACCACCGACTTCATGCCGGTCTCACCGCGCGCGGTGTGCCCCTACATGAAGATGATCACGCCGGCCAAGCTGTTGCGATCGCTGCGGGAGAGCGTGTTCGAAGTCGACGTCGACGAGGCGGTAGCCGCACGCGCACGGCACTCCGTTGAGCGCATGATCGAAATCGGGTCGCCGTCGCGCGGCGGCGAGTGACCGGGCAGGTGGAGAGCTAGTTGTCGGCGCTATCACCGTTGTCGTAACCAGCCACCGTTGCGTCTTGCTTCAAGCAGTCGAAGAGCTGCTGCAGCTGGAGGTTGGTGGCGTTATCGACCCGGTACCGGACGTTGTAGAGCAGCGTCGCCTTGTACTTGCTCGTAGTGTCCAAAGGCTCGGGGACGACATTAGGGATGTGCTGACACAGCGCCCAGACCCGCGCGTGGTCGGCCTGCGTCGCATTGGTCGTGAAATGGACGACGATCTCCTGCTTCGACAGACCGGACGTCTGCCTGCACCCCGCCAGCGCGCACAGCAAGCCGATAGTCGCAGTGCCCGCCGCGAGCACGCGTCGACGGCCAGTAGCATGTCGCATCGAGCCAGGCTATCGACGTCCTCGGTAGTCTGCTGATCGTGCCCCGGCTCACCGCGGACAACCTCGAGGCCCGCCGTCGCACGATCATCGACGGCGCCCGCCGGTCTTTCGCGCGCGACGGCTACGAAGGCGCGACGGTGCGGCGACTCGAAGCCGAGATTGGCCTCTCGAGGGGCGCCATCTTCCATCACTTCGGCGACAAGGAATCGTTGTTCTTCGCGGTGGCGCAGGACGACGCCGCCGAGATGGCACAAGTGGTCGCCGAACACGGCTTGGTCCAGCTCATGCGTGATCTGCGCCACCGCGACGCGGGCTGGCTCGGGGTGCAGCTGGAGTTGTCACGCCGGCTGCGGACCGACACCGACTTTCGAGGCCGCTGGGCGGCACGCTCCGACACGATCAGCCGAGCCGCGCGTGAGCGCCTGCAACGCGGCGTTGATCGCGGCACTCTGCGCACCGATGTGCCGGTCGACACCATCGCGGCGTTCTTGGAGCTAGTTCTCGACGGCTTGGTCCTGCACAGAGCCATGGGAGTGCCAGACGACGACCTCGACGCGGTACTGGATCTCGTCGAAGGCGCAGTGCGGCGACTCCCCTAGGCCGACGGTTCGGGTGTGACCTCGGCAAGGTCGAGATCGCCGAGCTCAGTCGTGGCCTGTCGTTCGAACTGGGTGCGGTAGAGCTCGGCGTAAAGCCCACCCGCGGCGAACAACACGTCGTGGTGGCCACGCTCAACCACCCGACCGTCGTCGATGACAAGAATCTGGTCGGCATCGCGGATCGTGGACAGCCGGTGGGCGATGACGAGCGACGTCCGGCCGGCAAGCGCGATCTTCAGCGCCCGCTGCACGGCCGCCTCCGATTCGGAGTCGAGGTGTGCGGTCGCCTCGTCAAGCACCACGATTGCCGGCGCCTTGAGCAGCAGCCGGGCAATCGCGAGCCGCTGCTTCTCACCGCCAGACAACCGGTAGCCGCGTTCGCCGACGAGCGTGTCGAGGCCGTCGTTCAACGAATCAACGAGATCCCATATCTGCGCCGCCTTGCACGCCTCGATGAGCTCAGCCTCGGTGGCGTCGGGCTTCGCGTAGATCAGGTTGGCCCGGATCGTGTCGTGGAACATGTGACTGTCTTGGGTCACCACACCGACCGTCTCACGCAGCGACGCTTGCGTCACCTGCCGCACGTCAGCCCCGCCGATCAGCACCGCTCCCCCGGTGACGTCGTACAGGCGCGACACCAGCGCAGAGATCGTCGTCTTGCCCGCGCCAGACGGACCGACAAGCGCCACGAGCTGGCCCGCGTCGGCCTTGAACGAGACGTTGTGCAACACCTGCGGATTCGACGATGTGTCAAGCACGGCTACCGATTCAAGCGAAGCCAGGGACACATCGGACGCCGCCGGGTAGCCGAACTCGACATGGTCGAACTCGATCGTGTTGGCACCGGAAGGCAGGTCGACCGCGTCCGACGCGTCATCGATCATCGGCGGTAGGTCGAGAACCTCGAACACCCGCTCAAACGACACGAGCGCAGTCATGACCGAGACGTTGACGTTCGACAGGGCCGTGAGCGGGCCGTACAGCCTGGTCAGGTAAGCGCCGAGCGCGACGACGGTACCGACGTCGAGCTCGCGCTTCGCGGCGAGCCAACCGCCCCATCCGTAGACGAGCGCGACGCCGAGCGACGCAACCAACATAAGCGACGCGAAGAACACGCCGCCGTACATCGACTGGGTGACGCCAATGTCGCGCACTCGGCCGGCCTTCGCCTTGAAAGCGGCATCTTCCTCACGCGGGCGGCCGAATAGCTTGACCAGCAGCGCTCCGGCCACATTGAACCGCTCGGTCATGGTGTTGTTCATGGCCGCGTTCAGGTTGTAGCTCTCGCGGGTAATCGTCTGCAGCTTGCGACCAAACCAGCGAGCCGGCAACACGAACAGCGGCAGCAAGGCGAGCGCGGCAAGCGTGATCGGCCACGACAACACGAACATCACCGACAGCGTGAAGGTCACGGTCAGTACGTTGGTCACGACGCTTGACAGCGTGCTGGTGAACGCCTGTTGTGCACCGAGGACGTCGTTGTTCAAACGGCTGATAAGTGCGCCGGTCTGCGTGCGCGTGAAGAACGCGATCGGCATCTGCTGAATGTGGCTGAAGATCTTGGCCCGCATGTCGAAGATCAGACCCTCACCGATCCGCGACGTCTGGTACCGCTCGATGAGTCCCAGCCCGGCGTCGACAATCGCGATCAGCCCGATCAGTACCGCCAGCACGATCACCAGATGCGGGTGCGAGCCAACGCCCTTGTTCCCGATGCCCTTGTTGAGGATCTCGCGAATCAACAATGGCGTGATCGCGCCGAGAGCAGCATCGACAACGAGTAGCACCAGCAACAGTGCGACCAACCGTTTGTAGGGCGCGGCGAACTTGATGATCCGTTTGACCGTGCCCGGCGCCAGCTTCCGCTTGGTCACCGAGGAATCTTGGGTAAAGCTGCGCATCGCATGCCACGTGGCCATGCCTTGGCCCATGCTCACTGCAACCTCACCCGCTCATCGTCTCCCACCACTGCCCGCCACGTCGATTTCGTCAGCGCAGCCCATTCTCCCACCGCACCCAACGCCTCGTGGCCGTCGCGGCTTCCCGGCGTCGACCGTGATCAGGCTTCGTTCGCCGCGAGCGCAATCCCCGCGGCAAGGTTGTCGGCAAGGCGCTGTCGGTCGACAACCGACTCGCGGAGCACCGCTTTGGCCAGCGTCGCGACCTCCCGTGGCGTTCGAAGAACGGTTGCGACCACCTGCGCCACCGTCGCGTCCAGCATCTCCCGCGCCACTGACAGATTCGCCAAGCCGACCGTGACTGCCAGCCGACCCGAGATCGTCGCGCCGGTGACGGCGAACTCCAGCGCCCGCGAATACCCCATGAGCTCGCCGAGCCGCCCGACACCGCTGACGGAGCGGGACGGCGCGAGCTGCGCGTCGTCCGCGACCATTCGCAAGTCACAGGCCAATGCGGCATCGAGCACGGCACCGGTCACGAGCCCGCTCAACGCCGCGATGGTGATCAGGTCAGGACGGCGTAGCCATTCGATGGCAGCGCCGGGCGGCTCGCCGGGGGAATTATCCGCGGCACCGCCCTCCACGGCGTCGGCACCATCCTCGCGCAGTACCACCACCTGGGTAGCCCCAGTCAGGCCGCGCCCAGCGGCGCTGAGCGCGTCCCACAGCGCGGCCGCGCCGGTGCCAGGCAACAACACGGTGACGACCTGCTCGATGGGCACGCTACCGACCCTAAACCGAGTGCTCAGGACATCACGGCCACTGGGCCGCAAGCATCGCCTCGCCGGCTCCCTCGAGGGCCCCGGCGAGGGTCGGGTCAGGCTCTCGTTGGCTTGCCTCGCGTGGCTCCGCCACGCCCGCGCAAGGTCGCGCCCGACTCGGTCAGGATGCGGTGGACGAATCCGTAGGACCGTCCGGTCGCGTCAGCCAGCGAGCGAATGCTCGCACCCCCGTCGTACTTCCTTTTGAGGTCGCCTGCCAGCCGGTCGCGGTCGCCGCCGGTGACCCGGCTGCCCTTCTTGAGAGTGTCGGCCACGGTTTCTCCCTCTCTAGCTCGGATTGTGTGCATGGGAGCCCTCTCTAGCCATGATCACCCATGAACCGCCCATCGGCCACCCGAGGGGCCGACGAGATCAAGTCATCACCCGCTCAGGCGAGCGCGACCAGGTCAGAGAGCTCTTCACTCCAAATGTCCTCAACGCCGTCTGGCAGCAGCAGCACGCGTTCGGGCGACAGCGCCTCGACGGCGCCCTCGTCGTGTGTGACCAGCACGATCGCGCCGCGGTAGCCACGCAATGCGCCCAAAACCTCTTCGCGGCTGGCGGGGTCGAGGTTGTTCGTCGGCTCGTCGAGCAGCAACACGTTCGCACTCGACACCACTAGTCGAGCCAGCGCAAGACGCGTCTTCTCACCACCCGACAACGTGCGGGTCGGTTGTTCCACCGTATCGCCGGAGAACAAGAAACTACCGAGAACCCGTCGCAACTCGACGTCCGCCAGATCTGGCGAGGACGACCGCATCGTCTCGAGCACGGTCGCGTCGGGATCGAGTGTCTCGTGCTCCTGCGCGTAGTAGCCGAGTTTCAGCCCGTGGCCCGCGAGTACTTCGCCGGTGTCGGCAGGCTCGACGCCAGCGAGTGTCCGGAGCAGTGTCGTCTTGCCGGCGCCGTTGAGGCCGAGGATCACGACCCGGCTGCCTCTGTCGATCGCAAGGTCGACATCGGTGAAAACCTCGAGCGATCCGTACGACTTAGACAAACCGGTTGCCGACAGCGGCACCTTGCCACACGGCGCAGGTTCGGGGAACCGCAGCTTGGCGACCCGGTCGTGTTTGCGCACTTCTTCCAGGCCGGCAAGCAATTTGTGGGCTCGCTTCTCCATGTTCTGCGCAGCCGTAGCCTTGGTCGCCTTGTAACGCATGCGGTCAGCTTGGGCCTGCAAGGTCGTTGCTTTGCGTTCGGCGTTTGCGCGCTCGCGTTTGCGGCGTCGCTCGTCGGCTTCGCGTTGCTCGAGGTACGTCTTCCAGCCGACGTTGTACACGTCAAGTACTGCGCGCGTCGCGTCGAGATGCAGGACCCGGTTCACCGTTGTCTCTAACAACGTGACGTCGTGGCTAATGAGAACCAACCCGCCCTTGTGCGAGCGCAGGAATTCCCTTAGCCAGGCGATCGAATCAGCGTCGAGGTGGTTGGTCGGTTCGTCGAGCAGCAACGTTTCTGCGCCCGAGAACAAGATGCGTGCCAGTTCGACGCGACGTCGCTGCCCGCCCGACAACGTTCCGAGCGGCTGTCCGAGCACCCGGTCAGGTAGCCCGAGACTGGCCGCGATGGATGCGGCCTCAGACTCTGCGGCGTATCCACCCAAAACATGGAAGTGGTCTTCGATCCGGCTGTACTTGCGAACGGCAGCGTCGCGCACCCCGTCGTCAGAACTGCCCATGCTCGTTTCGGCCGCACGCATATCGCGGACCACGACGTCGAGGCCGCGCGCGGACAAGATGCGGTCGCGAGCCAGGACGTCGAGGTCGCCGGTACGCGGATCCTGCGGGAGGTAGCCGATCTCACCGGTGTTCGTCACTGATCCGGCGGCAGGCAGCAGTTCGCCGGCGAGCACTTTGGTCAAGGTGGTCTTGCCGGCGCCATTGCGCCCAACGAGACCGATACGGTCGCCCGGCGCGACCCGGAAGGTCACGGCGTCGAGCAACACCCGAGAGCCGACGCTGATCTCGACGTCGGTGGCGGTGATCACGAAAACATACCCTTCGATAGCGTGCAGTTGCCGACCACGAAAACAACGATCAGACGTTGAATCCGATGGCGCGCAACTGCTCCCGGCCGTCGTCGGTGATCTTCTCCGGGCCCCACGGTGGCATCCAGACCCAATTGATTTTGAAGTCCGTCACCAGCCCATCGAGGGCACTGCGGGTCTGGTCTTCGATCACGTCGGTGAGTGGGCAGGCCGCCGAGGTCAGCGTCATGTCGATGGTCGCCACGCCCTGATCGTCGAGGGCGAGGTCGTAGATGAGCCCGAGGTCGACCACGTTGATGCCCAACTCGGGGTCGACCACGTCATAGAGAGCTTCCTTGACGTCATCAACAGTCGCGGTCATGAGTTGCTGCCTTCCCGGGTCGAGGCGGTTGCCGGGGAAATCCCAGCCGCCGGTTCAAGCCTGTTCTCGCGTGCTTGTGCGGTCGCGTCCTTCCAGGCCATCCAGGAGAGCAACGCGCACTTCACCCTGGCGGGGTACTTCGAAACACCGGTGAACGCGACAGCATCTTCGAGGATCTCTTCATCGGGCGTTGCCACACCCTTGCTCTGCATCAAGGCGACGAACTCGCGATGCGCGACAAGCCCCGTCTCGATGTCACGGCCGATGACGAGATCGGTCAGCACCGAGGCGCTCGCCTGGCTGATGGAACAGCCAGCGCTGTCATACGACACATCGGTAACGGTGTCGCCGTCGAGCTTGACGCGCAACGTTATTTCGTCACCACACGTCGGGTTGACGTGGTGCACCTCAACGTCGTACGGCTCGCGCAGTCCCTTGTGGTGAGGCGTGCGGTAGTGGTCGAGGATGATCTCCTGGTACATCGATTCGAGTTGCATCAGCCGAAGAACCTCTTCGCCTTCTCAAGGCCGACGACCAAGGCGTCAATCTCGGACGGCGTGGTGTACAGGTAGAACGACGCGCGGGTCGATGCACTCACGCCGAACCGCTGGTGAATCGGCCGGCCGCAGTGATGCCCGGCACGGACGGCGATGCCGTGCCCGTCGAGAATCTGTGCGACGTCGTGCGGATGCACATCGCCGAGCGTAAACGAGATGGCCCCGCCACGGTCGGTCGCGTTCGTCGGCCCAAGAATCCGCAATCCCGAGACCGCGCTCAAAGCGTCGAGCGCGTACGTCGTGATCTGCTTCTCGTGCGCCGCCACAGCGTCCATGCCGATGCTGCTCAGGTAGTCGACGGCCGCGCCGAGCCCGACAGCTTGGGCGATAGGCGGCGTGCCCGCTTCGTACTTGTGCGGGAGCCCCGCGTACGTCGAGCCCTGCATCGTGACGGTCTCGATCATCTCGCCACCACCGAGGAATGGCGGGAACTCGTCAAGTAGATCGCGACGGCCCCACAGCACGCCGATCCCGGTCGGACCGCACATCTTGTGTCCCGTGAACGCGGCGAAGTCGATACCGAGCGCGGCGACATCGACCGGAAGCTGAGGTACGGACTGCGAAGCGTCGAGCACGACGACCGCGCCGACGGCGTGCGCCCGCGCCACGATCGCGGCGACCGGATTCAGGGTACCGAGCACGTTGGACACGTGTACGAACGCGACCACCTTCGTGCGCTCGTTGATGAGCTCGTCGACGTCAGCGAGATCAAGCCGGCCGTCGTCCGTGACGCCGAACCAGCGCAGCGTCGCGCCCGTGCGCTCGCACAGGATCTGCCACGGCACGATGTTGGAGTGGTGCTCCATTTCGGTGACGACGACTTCGTCGCCGGGCTTCAGACCATGGGCTCCCCACGCCATCACGTTCGCAACCAGGTTCAGGGCTTCGGTGGAGTTTTTAGTGAAGATGACCGTGTCAGCTTCAGGCGCGCCGATGAACGCTGCAACCTTCAGCCGGGCATCCTCGTAGGCAGCCGTTGCCTCCTCACCCAGTGCGTGCGTCGCGCGATGGATGTTGGAGTTGTGCTGCTCGTAGAACTCGGCCAGCGTATCGAGCACCTGGCGAGGCTTCTGCGAGGTGTTCGCGCTGTCGAGATAAATCAGCGGCTGATTGTCGTGCACCCGTCGCTCGAGGATCGGAAAGTCCTTGCGCAGCAGCTCGACGTCGTAGGCGGCATCAGTCATCGCACAGCCTCCTCACGCGGTCTTCGCGTAGCGCTCGTAGCCCTCGGCCTCAAGGCGGTCGGCAAGTTCGCGGCCACCCTCTTCGACGATGCGCCCGTCGACGAAGACATGGACGAAGTCGGGCTCGATGTAGCGCAGGATTCGGGTGTAGTGCGTGATGAGCAGGACGCCACGGTCGGACTGCGCCCTGAACCTGTTCACGCCCTCGGACACGACACGCAGCGCGTCGACGTCAAGGCCCGAGTCAGTCTCGTCGAGGACCGCGAACTTGGGGTTGAGCAACTCGAGCTGAAGGATCTCGTGGCGCTTCTTCTCGCCGCCCGAGAAGCCCTCGTTCACATTGCGTTCGGAGAACGCCGGGTCGATCTGCAGCTGCGCCATCGCGCCCTTGACCTCGCCAACCCAGGTGCGAACCTTCGGGGCCTCGCCGCGAATCGCGGTCGCTGCCGTACGCAGGAAGTTCGACACTGATACACCTGCGACCTCAACTGGGTATTGCATCGCGAGGAAAAGGCCGGCGCGAGCGCGCTCGTCAACCTTCATCGCAAGCACGTCTTGGCCGTCGAGGGTGACCGAGCCCTTCGTGATCGTGTACTTCGGGTGGCCCGCGATTGAGTATGCGAGCGTGGATTTGCCGGAGCCGTTCGGGCCCATGATGGCGTGCGTCTCGCCTGCGTTCACCGTGAGGTCGACACCGCGCAGGATCTCGCGCGGCTCCTCACCTGTGCCGATCGCGCCAGCCTCGCCGGTCGTGCCGGCGTTGACGACGACATGCAGGTCGCGGATAACAAGCGCGCTCATCGCAACGGGCTCTCAATCTGTGTTAGTGAAGTGTCATTGAGTGACGGCTCGGGTAAGGAAGCGGAAGAATGCTCGGCCGGGGCACTGCTGAGATAAACCTCATCGCCGTCGAACTTGATGTCGTAGACCGGCACCGCACGGGTTGCGGGTGGGCCAAGAGGTTTGCCCGTTCGCAGATCGAAGCGCGACCCGTGTAGCCAGCACTCGACAGTGCTGCCGTCGATGTCGCCATCGGACAACGCGACTTCGGCATGCGAACACACGTCGGAGATTGCCGAGTAGCTACCTGCATCGGTGCAGACGATCGCGACCGGCTCACCCTCGAGCTGGACGCGCAATACGCCACGAGGCGCGGGCAGTTGGGCGCACTCACCAACCTTGACGTAGCGGCTGGTCACGGCATGCTGCTATCGAGTTCACGGTCGACCGTTGCCAGCAACCGCTCGACCAGCTCCGGCACCTGGATCCGCTCGATCACGTCAGCGAAAAACCCGCGCACGATCAAACGACGAGCTTGGTCGGCCGGAATCCCCCGCGCCTGCAGGTAAAAGAGCTGCTCGTCGTCGAATCGGCCGGTCGCACTCGCGTGGCCGGCGCCGACAACCTCACCCGTCAAGATCTCGAGGTTCGGCACCGAGTCGGCGCGCGCGCCGTCCGTGAGCAGCAGGTTGCGGTTGACCTCGTAGGTATCGGTACCGATGCCGGTCGCGCGAATGATGACGTCGCCGGTCCAGACCGAACGCGCGCCGGTACCCTGCAATGCACCTCGATAGTTGACCCGGCTCTTGCAATGCGGCATCGCGTGGTCGACGAGCAGGCGGTTGTCGATGTGCTGACCCGCATCGGCGAAGAAAAGGCCCAGCATCTCGGCGTCCCCGCCTGGTCCGGCGAACTTCACGAGCGGCGTGACACGCACGGCGCTGCCACCGAAGCTGATGTTGATGTGGCGCACCCTCGCGTCGCGGCCGACGAGCACGGTATGCGCCGATGCGTGCACCGCGTCGTCGTCCCAGTCTTGGATGCTGACCACCGTC
Source organism: Acidothermaceae bacterium (assembly GCA_036509315.1). Taxonomy (GTDB): domain Bacteria; phylum Actinomycetota; class Actinomycetes; order Acidothermales; family Acidothermaceae; genus PALSA-607. Next base: position 5,156 of record DATCFU010000259.1, on the reverse strand, counting down.
ACCGATGCGCCGTCGCCGACCTTGATTTCGACGTTGGCGGCATACTGCGCGGTGCCGACGTGGTCGAGCACGACCGTTCCCGTCGCCTGCGGAGCGATGTCGACGATGACGTGCCCGTACGCGACCCCACCGGTGCCCTTCAGGCCGACAACAATCGGGTCGACCGCGTCACCGGCGACCGTGACGATCAGCGCCTCAGTCGCCTTCGCCAGCGCGATTGCGGACAACCGATCGAACGGGGTGTGCACCGCACCCACTCGCGAATCAGTGATCGGGACAACCTGCACAGGGGCGTCCGCGCTCCATGAATAGGCGAGCGGCCCGTCGGCGGCCGGCCCTGCGAACAGCGAGCGAAGGCGAGGCAGCGCAGCGAACCGCCAGATCTCCTGGCGGCTGTTCGGCTCCGCAAACGCCTGCGGGTCGCGCGAGAACGTGCGCTCGAGATGGCGCCCGCCTTCGCCGCCGCGGCCATGCGTGTGGCCTTCAGGCGCAGCGGGCGCATCGGTGATCTCCAACTTGGCGCGCTGGAGTTCGCCGAGCTCGAGATCCTCGGTCGTGGTGAGCTCAGTCATGGATCAGCCCACAGACCCTTCCATCTGCAACTCGATCAGCCGGTTCAGTTCGAGGGCGTACTCCATCGGGAGTTCGCGCGCGATCGGCTCGACGAAGCCGCGCACGATCATCGCCATCGCTTCGTCCTCGGTCATGCCGCGGCTCATGAGATAGAAAAGCTGGTCTTCGCTGACCTTCGAGACCGTCGCTTCGTGACCCATCGACACGTCGTCTTCGCGCACGTCGACGTAGGGGTAGGTGTCAGAACGGCTGATCGCATCGATGAGCAGCGCGTCGCACTTCACGGTCGACTTCGAGCCGTACGCGCCGTCCATGATCTGGACGAGTCCGCGGTAGCTCGTGCGACCGCCGCCACGAGCAACCGACTTCGAGATGATCGTCGACGACGTATGCGGCGCGGCATGCACCATCTTCGAGCCAGCGTCCTGGTGCTGACCCTCCCCCGCGAACGCGACCGACAACGTCTCGCCCTTGGCGTACTCGCCCACGAGCCAGACCGCCGGGTACTTCATCGTCACCTTCGACCCGATGTTCCCGTCGATCCACTCCATCGTCGCGCCGGCCTGGGCGACCGCACGCTTCGTCACCAGGTTGTAGACGTTGTTCGACCAGTTCTGAATCGTGGTGTACCGGCAGCGCGCGTTCTTCTTCACGATGATCTCGACGACCGCGCTGTGCAGCGAGTCACTCGAATACACCGGCGCGGTACAGCCTTCGACGTAGTGAATGTAGGAGCCCTCGTCGACGACGATCAGGGTGCGCTCGAACTGGCCCATGTTCTCGGTGTTGATGCGGAAGTATGCCTGCAACGGGATGTCGACGTGGATGCCCGGCGGCACATAGATGAACGAGCCACCCGACCACACCGCGGTGTTCAGCGCGGAGAACTTGTTGTCACCAGCCGGAATCACCGAGCCGAAGTACTCGCGGAACAAGTCTTCGTGCTCGCGCAGGCCCGTGTCGGTGTCGAGGAACAGCACACCCTGGGCCTCAAGGTCTTCGCGAATCTTGTGGTAAACGACTTCAGACTCGTATTGCGCGGCCACACCAGAGATCAGGCGCTGCTTCTCGGCCTCGGGGATGCCGAGCTTGTCGTAGGTGTTGCGGATGTCAGCAGGCAGGTCGTCCCAGCTGTCGGCCTGCTTCTCCGTCGAGCGCACGAAGTACTTGATGTTGTCGAAGTCGATCCCCGACAGGTCGGCGCCCCAGAGCGGCATCGGCTTCTTCTCGAAGATGCGCAGGCCCTTCAACCGCTGCTCGAGCATCCACGCGGGCTCGCTCTTCTTTGCGGAGATGTCGCGAACGACGTCCTCGGAAAGGCCACGCCGCGCCGCCGCCCCTGCCACGTCGGAGTCGGACCAGCCGAACTTGTACCGGCCGAGCTGGTCGAGCTCTGGGTGCTCGATGGTCGTCATGCGGTGACCTCTCCGGACTGTTGGACTGGGTGGACGTTGGAACTAGGCGTTGAAGTCGCTAGAGGCGGCAACGGGATGTGGGTCGTACATATGCCGTCGCCGTGCGCGATCGTGGCAAGCCGCTGGACGTGCGTACCGAGGAGCCGCACGAACATCTCCGTCTCTGCCTCGCACAGCTGCGGGAAATCAGCTGCGACGTGCGCGATCGGGCAGTGGTGCTGGCAGACCTGAACGCCAGGGCCAGCCTGCTGGGCGGACGCGGCGTAGCCGTCGGCCGTGAGCGCCGCAGCCAATTCGGCCGGACGTCGATCAGCTGGCACCTCTGCCAACGCTGCCGCATAGCGAACTTCGAGACGGTGCAGGCGCTGCCGCGCGAACGCGCTCACCGCCGCATCGCCACCGGCGTCTCGCAAATAGCTGAGGGCCTCGACCGCAATGTCGTCATAGGCGTGCCGAAACAGTGCGTGGCCGTTGTCGGTCAGGGCGAAGAGCTTCGCAGGGCGGCCGCGGCCCCGAAGCTGACCGCGAACCTTGCGCTCGGGGACCTCGCATACCCTCCCCGCCGCGATCAGCGCGTCGAGGTGGCGGCGAACCGCTGCGGGTGTGAGGCCAAAGCTGGCACTCAACGCACCTGCGCTTTGGGGGCCGCGATCGTGCAAGGCCCGGGCGACCCGGTCACGCGTGCGAGCGTCATCCGGAGCGGCGGCGCCGGGCGCGATCAGCGGCGCCCTCGGCGCGTCGGAGACCATCGCGGATTTCACAACACCAATGTTACCTATTTACCCGCCGCCTGCACACACCCCCTGCTGGGTGAGGTCGGCCCTGTCTGCCGAATGGCCGGTCCGGGTGCCTGTTGAGTTCCTGACCACGCGCCCTACCATCGAGCGCGATGACCGCATCGACTGCTCGACCCACCGCCCCGCCGGCTCCCCGGCGGTCGGTCGCGGTCGCCATGGCCAGGCGGCCTAGTCCCACGACGGTGCGCCGACTGGCGCTGACCTCGTTGATCGCGAACGTCGGCATTGTGTCGACCGGCGGTTTGGTACGCCTCACAAACTCTGGCCTTGGCTGCCCGTCGTGGCCGGACTGCTCGAGCGGCGACCTGGTGCCCGTCAGAGCGCTGTCCTCTCATAAGGCCATCGAGTTCGGCAACCGGGCGCTGACGACGCTGCTCGTGGTCGCCGTCGCGGCGGTCTTCCTCGCGGTATGGCGTTCGGCACCACGCCGCGAAGGGCTGCTCGGGTGGGCCTGGGTGACGCTGCTGGGCGTGCCCGCACAGATTCTCGTCGGCGGGGTGTTGATCTTCACCCACCTGAACCCGCTGGCGGTCGCCGGGCACTTCCTGTTGTCGATGGTGCTCATCGCGGCGGCCACCGTGCTGTGGTGGCGTGCTCGCGAGCCGGTTGACCAGGAATTGGCCCCGCCCACGTTCGTGTTGCCTGGGGTCGTGAGACGCCTCGGTCTGGCGACCTGGGCGCTCACCTATGCCGTCTTTATCGTCGGCACCCTCGTCACCGGCAGCGGCCCGCACGCGGGAGACGCGACCGCGAAGCGGCTGCACCTGCGCCCCCAAGCAATCAGCCAGCTGCATGCCGACCTCGTGATGCTGCTCGTCGGCGTGGCGGCGGCCCTCGCGGTGTGCGTCACGGCCGTTGGTGCGAGTGCTGCGGCCCGACGAACGACGCGGGTACTCATCGGCGTGCTCGTGGCGCAGGCAGCCGTTGGCTTCGCCCAGTACTTCAGCGGACTGCCGGTGCCGCTAGTCGAGTTGCATGTGACCGGCGCCGCGGTGCTCGCAGCAACCGCCACCGCCGTCGTCCTCTCGTTACAGAACGCGCAGCAGAAGGCACCGAGCCGTCAGAAACCATTATAAAACGGCATAAAGATGTCCTTGCCGCGTGTACCCGCAGGGTCACGCCTATGTAACAGATCCATTCCGAACACAAAGATGGGCGCTGTTGCCCTTACGTTGACGGGTCCTCGGTGCATATGTTGTGCGGCACAACAACTGGGCAGTCCTGTAGGGCACCACGTCCTGCGCCCAGGAGCAAAAAGGGGATCGTGCATGAACAAGACTGCGATCAGGCTCATTGCCGTCGCGGCGGTAGCCGGGCTGGGTATTGCCGGCTGTAGCAGCAGCAAGAAGACCACTGCGCCAACCAGCTCTGCGCCGGCCGTCGCCGCCACCACGAGCGCCCCGGCAGCGGCAACGTCCGCACCCGCGGCCGCCACAAGCGCCCCAGCGGCATCGTCCGCCCCCGCTTCGAGCGCCCCAGCTGCGACCGGTGCGACCGTCGGCGTGATCCTGCCGGACACCCAGTCGTCGACCCGGTGGGAGACCGCCGACCGTCCGGCCCTGAACAAGGCGTTCTCAGCAGCCGGCATCAAGGCCGACATCCAGAACGCGCTCGGTGACAACGCCAAGTTCCAGAGCATCGCGCAGGGCATGATCCAAGAAGGCGTCAAGGTCCTCATCATCACGTCGATCGACCCCGCGACGTCCATTCAGGTTGAGACCGAAGCGAAGGCCGCCAACATCCCGGTCATCGACTACGACCGTCTCGTTCTCGGTGGTAGCGCGGCGTACTACGCGTCCTACGACGGCGTCCAGGTCGGCGTCGAGCAGGGCCAGTGCCTTGTTGACGCGATGGCGAAGATTGGCAAGCCCACCGGTCGCATCATCATGATCGACGGCTCACCGACCGACAACAACGCGACGCTGTTCGGTCAGGGCGCGCACTCGGTCATCGACAAGAGCACCCTGAAGAAGGTTTCCGAGCAGGCCATCCCGAACTGGGACAACACCCAGGCCGGCAAGACCTTCCAGCAGTTGCTCACCGCCGCCGGCAACAAGATCGACGGCGTGTACGTGATGAACGATGGCATGGCCGGTCCGGTTGAGACCGTCCTCAAGGCCGCCGGCCTCTCGGGCATCCCGGTGACCGGTCAGGACGCAACAGCAGCTGGCTTGCAAGCCATCCTGTCGGGCACCCAGACCTGCACCATCTACAAGGACGCCACTGCCGAGGCCACCGCGGCCGCGACGCTGGCGGTCGCACTGATCAAGGGCACCACGCCCACTGGTCTGACGACGTCGAACGACCCGCAGGGCAAGCGCAGTGTTCCGTCCATCCTGCTCAAGCCAGAACTGATCACGATCGCCAACGT
>DATCFU010000258.1:0-8938 GCA_036509315.1 Acidothermaceae bacterium | reverse complement strand
TCATACGTGTGACGTTTCAGCAAGGGCACGGTAGCCTACGAAGCCGAACCGATACAAAACTTGCATGGAGGCACGGTGCTGACCGTCGCGTACCAGGGAAATCGCACCATCGCACTGCAGGCTTCGCGGGCAGTGCCGCGGGTGCTTACTCGAATCGTCGACGCGCACCGCGCAGCGAAGGACGCTCCCGTGGCCGACACGCCAGCTGTCTCGGACATTGCGTCCTGATGGCGTCCGCGAATAGCGGCGCCGGCCGACGGCGCCTATTGGGAGCCACGGGTCTTGCCGTAACCCGGATCTGCATCGGCACCAGTCCGTTGGCGAGTATGCGGCAGCTCTACGGCTACGACGTGAGCGAGTCACTCGCGGCCCGCAGTTCACCCACACGCACTGAGGAGACCCGACGTCATGTACAACAAGCCGACGCGTGTGCGGTTCGGCGCCGCCTACTACCACGAATACCAGCGGGTTGATCGGCTGAAGACAGACCTCGACCTGATGGCGGAAGCTTCGTTCTCGGTGATCAGGGTGGGGGAGTCCGTCTGGTCCACGTGGGAGCCTCAGAACGGGACGTTCAATCTTGAGTGGCTGCTGCCGGTGCTTGACGGCGCGCATGAGCGTCGTATTGGCGTAGTCCTTGGAACTCCGACCTACGCGGTGCCCCCGTGGCTCGCCAGGATCTATCCAGAGATCGCGGGAGAGCGAGCCACCGGTCAGCGGATCAGTTGGGGCGCCAGGCAGGAAGTCGACTTCACCCACCCGGCATTCCGCTTCCACGCCGAGCGTGTGGTGCGCGAGATCCTCGCGCGTTATGCAGCACACCCCGGCGTGATTGGCGTTCAGGTCGACAACGAGCCCGGAAACGAGCTGCTGCACAACCATGGTGTATTCCAACGCTTTATCGATTGGCTTCGGGAGCGCTACGGCGATGTCGAGAGCCTGAATCAGGCGTGGGGCCTCGTCTACTGGTCGCACCGATTGTCGACATGGGCGGATCTGTGGACCCCTGACGGAAACGCACAACCTCAGTACGATCTCGCTTGGCGCCAGTTCCAAGCCGAGCAGACGACCGAGTTCATCGCGTGGCAAGCTGGCCTTGCCCGCGAGTACGTATCCGCGGACCAGTTCGTGACCACCTGCATGGCCTACGACGTGCCGGCATTCGACGACCGGACCATGGCAGCGAGCCTCGACGTGGCCGCGGGCAACGCCTACTACACGATGCAAGACGGCCTCGCACTACCCGACTCCACTCATATAGAGCAGAACTGGAGGAGTTCCGGAACGTGGTCGCTTTACCTAAGCGCCGACCGCATCTACTCGTCGAAGCGGGCCCCCTTTCTCGTTACCGAGACGAACGCTCAGTCCATCGCGCGCTCGTGGGACAACCACCCGGCGTACGACGGCCAGTGGCGGCAGGCAGCGTCGGCTCTCGTATCCCGCGGCGCCGAAATGATCGAGTACTGGCACTGGCACACCTTGCACTTTGGGGCTGAGACCTACTGGGGTGGTGTTCTTCCCCACAGCGGCCGGCCCGGACGGGTGTATCGCGAGATCGCAGAGCTCGGCAGCGAGTTCGAGCGCGCTGGTGACGCGGTCACCGGCCTGGTTCCGGACGCGGACGTGACTTTCGTCTACTCTGCTCCCAGCCGGTGGGCGCTCCAGGCGCAACCACCGCTTGCAACCGACAACGGTTCGCCCGACCGACGTGCCTACCAGTGTCTTTTCGACCCCCTCTATCGCGGCGCCTTTGATGCCAAGCTGCAGGCGCGCATCGTTCACGCCGAGCATTTGTTCACGCCCGACAGCTCGCCGCAAAGTGCAGCGGTAGAGCATCCCAATCTCGTAGTACCCGGCCTTTACGTCACCCGCGACCGGGACCTCGATTGGCTGCTGGAGTATGCGGAGTCGGGGGGACACTTGATCCTCGGGCCGCGAACCGCGTACGCCGATCACGAAGCGCGGGCACGCGCGGAGGTTGCGCCGGCGCGCCTACATGGGGCGGCGGGCGTGTGGTACGACGAGTACAGCAACATAGGCAACGAGATAGCTGTCGTTGCTTGCCCTCAACCGCCCGGCGCGGTGCCAGTTCTGCGTCTTGGCCCGGGAGCAATGGCGACACGCTGGGTGGACGGACTTGTGGCGACTACTGCCACCGTGCTGGTGACCTACGAGGATCGCCACTTCCGCAGATGGCCCGCAATCACGACGCACACCTGCGGCACGGGCCGTATCACCGTCGTCGGTACGGTCCCCAACACAGCTCTTGCGGAGCATCTACTGCGCTCGATCGACACTCCGGGCGAGGCGAACCCGTGGCGGCCCGAATCTCAATCGCTCACGGTCACCTCTGCGACCAACCACCGCGGCGAACGAGTCCACTTCGCTCACAATTGGTCATGGGAGAACGCGACCCTGACGATCCCCGCACCCGCCGCCGACCTGCTGACACAGGAAGAGCTCCCGGTGGGCCATCCTTTGCAACTAAAGCCGTGGGACGTGCGAGTTCTTAGAGAGACGCGCCCTCGCGTCGGCTGAGCTGCGCCCTCGTGCTCCGCCGCGGGATGCCTCTCATGTCCTAATGGACGCGCTCACGCCAGTCCTGGCGGGTTGTCAGGCCTCGGTAGGCAGTGCTGCGTGTGTCAGCCCTTCTTGATCAGGCGATGACCGCATCGACTGTCGTTGAAGCAGTCGTTCACCCCTTGACCCCGCCGCCGAGCAGCCCGCGAACGAGCGCCCGCTGCGAGAAGAGGAAGACGATGAGAACGGGGACGACGGCGAGCAGCGTCGCGAGCGCGAGTTCCGGTCGGAAGATGTTTACCTGCTGGCCAGCGCCGCCGGTCGCCGGGTTGAACGACGGCGTTGACGACAACAAGTCCGACAGGCCGACCTGGATCGGGTACTGCTTCGACGTCCCGAGCAGGGCGAACGGCAGGAAGAAGTTGTTCCAGTCGGCTACGAAGCTGAAGAAGAGGACGAGCGCCACGACGGGCTTAGCCAGTGGCAGTGAGATGTAGCGGAACGTCGTCCACTCTCCGCAGCCATCAATGCGCGCTGCATCGATCACATCGCGCGGCATTGACGTGGCGTAATAGATATACGCGAGATACACGCCGAACGGGTAGAACGCGAACGGCAGGATTACCGAGAACACGTTGCCGATGAGCTTCAGCGCGTTCAGCTCAAGGAAGATTGGCAACACGAGTGCAGCGCCCGGCATGATCATCGCAACCAGCGTCAGCGTGAGGATCACCTTGCGCCCACGGAACGTTCCGAAGGCGAGGCCATAGCCAGCCGGGATCGCGGTCGCGAGCACGATCGCGGTCGCGCTGACTGCGTACAACAGCGAGTTTTCGATCCACCTGCGGTAGAGGTGACTGCTGTAAGAGTCGAGGTGATCCCATGCCTTCACCACATTGTGGAAGCTGCCGAACGCGAGCGGGTTGCTCGTCACCAGTGCGTGGTCTAGCTTCGTCGGCGCGAGGACCAGCCAAAGGATCGGCACCACGAAGAACAGTGCGAAGACAACGAGAATTAGGTACCAAAGCCCGCGCACGGTGAGCCGCATCAGTCGTCCTTCTTAAACAGTCCGGTCCGGGTCACGATGAGCACGGCGGCAATGAGCCCGATGACCAGTAGGTCGACGGAAAGCGCGGCGGCTTCGTTGAATCGGCCATACCGGAAGGCCAACTGGAACGCGAGCTGGTTCGCCGACCACGTGTCCGGGACGTGACCCAGGCTCGCCGCGTTGACCAATTGCGGTTCGACGAAGAGTTGCGTTCCGGTCGCGAACGAGAGGATCACCATATAGGCGACCCACTTTCGGATCATCGGCAACTTGAGGCGCAGCGCGATGGTCCAGGCGCCGGCTCCGTCGATGCGGGCGGCCTCCTCCAATTCCCGCGGGATGGTGTTCAGCGCTCCGTAAAGCACGACGATCCAGCCGCCGGCGCCTGTCCAGAACGCGATCATCGCGAAGATGTACGGCAGGTGACCCGGCGCGATCGCCTCCACGAAAAGGTGGACGCCGAATACGTGGTTCAGAATAAATGACGCGGGGCTGACGGCCGGGTCCAGCATGAACAGCCACACCAGGACTGATGCCGCGCCGGCTAGTGCGCCCGGCAAGTAGTACAGAAACCGAAAGGTAGCCGTCGCCTTGCTGGCCCGGCTGTGCAACATAAGCGCCAGCCCGACGACAAAGATCATCAGCGCAATGAGCCAAACGGCGGTGTAGACGAACACGTGCGCGAACGCGTCCCCGAAGCGGAAATCGCCGCCGGCCTGATTGAAGTTGCTGAGCCCGACGAACTTTCCCTTGCTGGAGGTGAACGCAAGCGTGAGGGCGTAGATCATCGGCAGGATGCCGAAGGCAATCAGGAACGGCAAATACGGCAGGACAAACGGCAATCCCCGCCAGGAACCTTGAGTGCGCTTGCGCTCAGCCCGCCCGGCGCGCAGGTCACGCTTTCGCGTGACCTGCGCAATCGCCGGGCTTAGAGCCAGCGGATCGCTCGCCTCACTCAGCTGGTTGCCACTGTGTATCCGGCCGCCTGAGCCGCTTGCGACAGACCCTTACCGAACGCCGGCATCAGCGAACTGAGCGACTTCCCAGCCACGAGCCCAGTTACCACCGTGTTCGACCAAACGGGCTGGTCGGGGTAGGTCACCAGGTCCCAGCCAGACCAGATCTGGCTGGCTGCGGCCTTGATAGCCGGGCCTGGATCCGCTGCCCAGTAGGTGTTCGAGGTCAGACCCGTAAGCCACGGCCCTTGCATCGGCCCGTATCCCGGAAGGCCTCCCCGAGCATCCGGGCTGGTCGGCGGGGGGTTGAAGACCGTCACGGACCAGCGAACGAAGTCCGCGGCGGCCGCTGCGTTGCCGGTGTGCTTGGAGATGATCCATGGCCCGCCACCGATCTGGCCGGTCGTGACCGGAGTGTCCGTGCCCCACTGCAGTGCCGGCGCGGCGGTCAGCTCGCCAGAGGGCGTCTTCAGCGTGTCGTGGAACACCCCGGTGTACCAGGCCGGCCCGACCATCATGAGCACCTTGTCCGCTGTGCCGCCGTACTTCTTGGCGAAGTCAGGCGAGAAGACACTCAGCGGTGGGACGGTACCGTTTTTGATCAGCGGGTCGAGCAGGCTCGCCATTTCGGTGCAGTGCACGTCAGTCACGTTGATCGTGACCTTCTGGCCAGACACGTTCGACTCCAGCGGGCACTGGTTCGCCCAGAAGTACTGCCACGCGCCGTACGACTCGCCACTGGAGCCGATGATGTAACCCGGGTGATCCGTGGCGACCTTGTTGCCGAGCGCCTGCCAGTCTTGCCAGGTCTTCGGAACCGTGTAGCCGAACTGCGTCATGAGCTTCTGGTTCACCCAGAGCACGTCAGGCGCGAGGTTGTCCTGGATGCAGACGAGCGTGCCGTTGACGGTGCACTGAGCAAGCGACGCCGCCGGCCAATTGCTGGTGACGTCCTTGCCGAGCGCGGCACCCATGTCGGCTGCGAAGTTGAACGGCGCCTGCGCCATCCACACCGGGTCGTTGACCTGCTCGCTGAAGATCACGTCTGGCCAGCCGCCGCCGGCCTTGTTCCAGAGTTGGATCTTCGTTTGCAAGCTGGTCGCGCCGTTGCCGTCGCCATCGAACGTGACGATGGTCGTCTTCACGTTCGGATGCGCGGCCTGGTAGGCCTTGGCATCCGGCAGACGCGCGGCGTCGACCCAGACGGTCAGGTTGCCCGAGGCCGTGCTGACCGGGGCAGCTGCAGTGCTGGCCGGAGCAGCGGGGGTGCTGGCCGGAGCGGAAGCGGGCGCGGCAGTGGTGCTGGCCGCAGCCGATGGCGCAGAGGCCGGTGTACTTGAGGCGGCTGTCGTGCTCTTTTTCGAACTCGAACAGCCTGCCAACGCCAACGCCGTCACGAGGACGGGCAGCCACAGACGTCGCTGCATTTTCACTGCATGCTCCCTTACAGGGTCGATCAAGAATCGGGACAGAGATTTCGTCGTCACCAAGTGACGGCCGCGCGTTTGCGTCTTCCTTCCGGACGAGAGGCAACGTTCACATCGGCGATCGGAGGGAGTAGATCATACGTGTGACGTTTCGGCAATGAGGCGGTAGCCTACGAAGCCGAATCGATACCAAGTCGCAAGGAGATGCCGTGCTTACCGCCGCGTATGTCGGAAACCGCACCATCGAGCTTCAGAGTGCTCGAGCAGTGCCTCCAGGCCGCGGACAGGTCCGCATTCACGTCGCATTCGTCGGTCTTTGCGGCACGGACCTGCACATCGTTCACGGGTCCATGGACCGACGGGTGAAGGTCCCGTTGATCGTGGGCCATGAGATGAGCGGAACCATCGAGGAGGTCGGCGGCGGCGTCGACGGGTGGGCGACAGGCGACAAGGTGACCGTCATGCCACTGGTTTGGGACGGCACGTGCCCCGCGTGCAAAGCAGGTAATACGCACATCTGCCAGAACCTCAACTTCGTCGGCATCGACTCCCCCGGCGCCTTACAACCCTTCTGGAACGTGCCCGCGTCCACGCTCGTGAGAGTGCCGCAGCACACCGGTCTCCGGGATGCCGCGCTTATCGAGCCAGTCGCCGTCGCCGTGCACGACGTGCGACGTGGACGCGTGGCTGCGGGAGACAAGGTCGTCGTGGTCGGCGGCGGACCAATCGGGTTACTCATCGCTACGGTCGCTAAGCATGTCGGCGGCGACGTCACCGTCGTGGAGCTCGACCCATCGCGTCGAACGCGTGCAGCGGAACTCGGCCTGGCCGCGCTGCACCCCCAAGAACTCGACGATCCGGCGTGGCTCGAAAACTGGACGGGCGGCGCTGGTGCGGACGTCGTCTTTGAAGTTTCCGGTGCCGCAGCAGGTATCGCACTCGCGATCGCGCAAGCAAAAGTTCGCGGCACTATCGTCGTCGTCGGGATCCATCCCGAGCCTCGCGGCGTCGATCTCCAAAGGATCTTCTGGCGCGAGCTAACCCTCGTGGGAGCGCGTGTGTATGAGAAGTCCGACTTCGAAGCGGCCGTCGAACTCATCAGTTCCGGCGTCATCCCCACCCGCGCGCTCATCACCCGCGTCGTCACGCTTGCCGAAACGCAAGCAGGGTTGGACGACCTCGAGGCCGGTACGGCCATGAAGGTATTGGTCGACGTCCGCGCAGGGCAGCCGGACGAGGACGCATCCTGGTGAACGTGTTCGACTTGACCGGCCGGCTCGCCGTGGTAACGGGCGCGAGGCGAGGAATCGGCTACGCGATGGCGGAGGCATTGTCCGCCGCCGGGGCGGACATCATCGGTGTCAGTGCGGCGCTCGAATCAGAAGGAAGCGCGATCGGCGCCGCAGTGCTACGTCACGGCAGGTCGTTCGAAGCGCACGCAGTCGACTTCGCGGACCGCGAGGCAGTGCTCGCGCTGGGCATTGAGCTGGCGCAGAGCGAACCGGACATCCTCGTCAACAACGCCGGCACAATCGAACGCACTCCTGCGATCGATCATCCCCTTGCAAGCTGGGACCGCGTTCTCCAGATCGACCTGACAAGCCAGTTCATCCTGACCCAGGCGCTTGCTCGCCCGATGATCGCGCGCGGTTACGGCAAAGTGATTTTCACGGCGAGCTTGTTGAGCTTTCAAGGCGGCATCAACGTCCCGGGATATACAGCGGCCAAGTCGGGCGTAGCCGGACTAACGAAAGCGCTCTCCAACGAGTGGGCGCAGTTTGGCGTCAACGTCAACGCAATCGCACCGGGATACATCGCGACAGACAACACCCAAGCGCTACGCGACGATCCCGAGCGCAGCCGCTCGATACTCGACCGCATTCCGGCCGGACGCTGGGGCCGACCGGCTGACCTGAGCGGGGCGACGGTCTTTCTTGCGTCATCGGCGTCCGACTACGTGAACGGGATAACCCTTCCGGTGGACGGCGGGTGGCTCGGCCGTTGAGACGGCCTAACCGCGAGCGGCGGCATGAACCGCCAATCGGCTGCAAGCGTGATCGTGGTTCCTTTGATCTGGCGAACAGCGGCCTGCGAACCGTCATCTTCGTGCTCTTCGCAGTCTTCTTCACCGTCCCCCTCCTGTGGCTCGTGCTCGCGACGACGAAAAGCGGTCAGCAACTCGAGACCCGTGCGCCGCTCGGGTGGGGGAGCTTTCACCAGCTCATCGGCAACTGGCACCGACTCACGGCGTTCGACGGCGACGCTTACGCCGGCTGGTTCGGCAACACGTTGGAATACGCCGGCACTGCCCTGGTCATCGTGCTGCTCGTCGACGTCCCGGCCGGCTATGGCTTGGCCATCAGCGGCGCGCGGGTGCGACGCCCGCTGCTGCTCCTCACGCTGGTCGTCATGCTCATTCCCAGCTTCGCGCTCGTATTGCCGATCTTCCTTGAGACAAACGACGTGCACCTGCTGGGCAACCCGTTGTCGCTGATCCTGCCGTTCTCGTTCTTCCCCTTCGGTGTTTACCTTGCCTACCTGCACTTCTCCTCGGCGACGCGGCAGGACCTGCTGGCCGCGGCGCGGATGGACGGCTGCTCGGAGCTACAGGTGTTCCTTCGGATCGCGGTTCCGCTGGCAAGACCTGTCATCGCGCTGATCGCCTTCTTCAGCTTCGTCGCAAACTGGAACAACTACTTCCTGCCGCTGGCGATGCTGCCGAACAGCACCGAGTACCCCTTGCAGCTCGGGTTGGTCCTGCTTCCCAGGAACAGTCCTGTGCTGGCCCTGGGCGTTCTCATCTCGATCCTGCCCGTGCTGCTCGTCTTCTTCGTCTCGCAGCGGTACGTAGCGACAGGCCTGACCGCGGGAAGCACGGCGGACTGAACGCCAGCGAAGGCGGTGGTAAGTCCATCAAGAAGGCGGTCAAGCTCTGTGTGTAGCCCTGACGGGATTCGAACCCGCGCTACCGCCTTGAGAGTGCCATC
>DATCFU010000257.1:0-5979 GCA_036509315.1 Acidothermaceae bacterium | reverse complement strand
GCCGTGAGCAACTCGCCGTCCGGCTGCTCGCGTACTCGTCCGTTGCGCGAACGCCAGACGAGGCCGACGACCGTCGTCACCGCGACGAGCGCGAGTACCGCAACAACCGAGACCCAGGTCACAGCTGCATCTAACCCCAGTGCGCCAGCACGTAATCCCGCGACTGTGACTAGGTCGTCCAGGTCGCGGGCACCCAGACGAGGGTGGCGCCGTCAGAGCCGACGACCTTGAACGCGCTGATGTCCGTCGCCGCCAACGCGGTCGACCCGGAGGCGTTGACCTTCGAAAGGCCGCTGTATCCCGCGGCAGGTGCAGCCCAGCTGGCTGCTACGTCTGTCTTGCCGTCTGGGCCCACCGCGATCAGCTGGCAACTCTCGCCTGCTAGGTCGGCGGTGACGCCGACGACGCTCACCTCAACCGAAGCGCCCCAGCCCTTCTTCCATTCGGTGACGGTCGCCTGCACGCCGGTCTGTGGGTTGGTCGCAGTAAACGTCTGCGACGGACCAGGCACGACCGATGCCGAAGCCGTCGTCGCCGAGTGCCGGTCGTGGCTCACGGCGAACCCGACCGAAACTCCGATCGCGGCGAGCACAATCACGGCCGCAGCGACGGACGTCAGGGTGCGCCGGCGCCTGTCGTGCCGGCGTTCGGCTGCGGCCGCACTCAGCATGCGCTCGAGGAGTTGCGGGCCGGGATCAACCGGCTCCGACTCGACCTCCGCGCGGCTCACCCGGCCGAGCAGGCCAGGCAATGCCGCGAACGACGCGAGCTCATCACGGCAGTCGGCGCAACCAGCAAGGTGTGCATCGACGCGACTCCGGTCGGCAGGGTCGAGTGCTCCGAGCACGTAGGCACCGAGGGACAGCCGCACCTCCGCGCATCCATCGGCGCTCATGCTTCGGTCACTCCTCTTTCTTCGAGAATCAAGCGTAGGGCGCGTAGGGCGTAGTAGGTGCGCGACTTCACGGTGCCGGGCGGCACGCCTAGTTCGGCGGCGGCCTCGGCAACGGATCTGCCGCGGTAGTAGGTCTCGATCAACACGCGGCGGTGGTCAAAGCTCAGACTCGCGATCGCGTCGGTCACCATCCAGGCCTCCAAGGCCCGGTCGACGTCGTCGTCGACCGCGACGATCTCCAGGCCTTCGGGTCCGGCCTCCGGCGGCCTGGCGCGACGGGCGCGGTAGGCATCCACTGCGATGTGTCGTGCCACGGTGAAAAGCCACGGTCGGACGGCGTCTGGGCTGCGGTGGATTGCCTCTGGATGCCGCCAGGCGCGAAGCAAGGTCTCCTGGACGACGTCCTCCGCCCGGTGCCGGTCGCCGTTCGTAAGCCGCAAGGCGTAACCGAGGAGCGGGCGGGCGTGCTCGTCATAAAGGGCACGGATGAACGCCTCGTCCGTCGTCCCCTGCATTCCGGCCACA
Source organism: Acidothermaceae bacterium (assembly GCA_036509315.1). Classification (GTDB taxonomy): domain Bacteria; phylum Actinomycetota; class Actinomycetes; order Acidothermales; family Acidothermaceae; genus PALSA-607. The sequence continues at coordinate 4,559 of DATCFU010000257.1, read as the reverse complement.
CCCCGTGAACGGTGCCGCACCATCATCGGTTCAAGTCCACGCTCACGCTCACGATCGTCGCAGGATTGCGCTGAAGAAACGTCGGCGTTCAGCCGATCTTTGGAGCATGAGCGCCGGACTGATCACGACTCTCACGCTGATCTATGGCGGCTTCAGCGCGCTCGGCATCGCCGCCGGGGTCGCGATCCTGCGCAAGGCCGGCTACTCGTCGTGGTGGGTGGTGACCGGCTTCATTCCGGTCGTCAACATCGTGATGGTCGTGGCCTTCGCCTTTGCCGACTGGCCTGTCCTACAGGAGCGGCGGCGCTATCACCGGCTGAAGACCACCGAAGTCGTGCCTGACCGCCGATTCAGCTACGCGCCGGCCGGACCTGCGCCGGATCAGTAGCACCTTCGCGCAGCGTTGCAGCGGCGCTGCCACGCAGCGAACCATTAGCGCTGTCGCGCAGCCGAGCCCGATAGGCGCGCACTCGCGCCCGGATCCCGCACGCCGGCGTCGAGCACCAGCGCCGGCGGCCGGTCGAATCGAGAAAGAGCTCACGGCAAGACGCCTCTTCGCATTCGCGTAGGTAGGCCGCCTCGGTGCTGCTCATCGCGTCAATGGCCTGCTCGATGATCAGCGTCAACGCGGCGTCGACGTCCGGCACCCGACGTCGCACGTAACCTGGCTCAATCGGATCAGGGACGACGATGTGCCGAGGTGCTTTGGCCGACCGCGCTAACGCGGCGTTCACGGTGTCAAAGGCCGCCGGGTGCGGCGTCCGGCCCTCGACCCGCGCCGCTGCGAGCTCGCGCAGTGCGGCGCGTATTTGGCGCACCGCCGCCAGATCCGCCGCCGTCGGCTCTGCTTCGGGAGTCAACGCGTGATGCTCGAGCCAACTGCCCAAAGCGCCAAGATCGGGGAGCCGTTCCAGTGGAGTTCGGCTCGGCCAGTTCGCGCGGGTGGCGACCAGGTCGAGCCAGCGCGTGCCGCTATCTGCAGGAGCGGCGGTCGCGAGCGTGCTCGAATCCATTCCTGCACGGTAACGTCGCGTCGCGTTACTCCCCGGGAAGCCACGCTCAGCAATCACGATGCAGGGCGGAACTGGCAGTATCGCGACCGTGTCGACCCTGACTGCCCGCGGCATCCGCGTCGCGTTCGGCGCCCGCGAAGTGCTGCACGGCGTCGACGCGACAATCGGGGCCGGCGATCGGGTCGGGCTCGTCGGACCCAACGGTGCTGGCAAGTCGACCTTGCTGCGCGTGCTCGCCGGCGAGATCGCGCCCGACGCCGGCACTGTCTCGTCAACCGGCACGGTGGGCCTCCTTCCCCAGGAACCGGATCGCCGGTCGGGTGAGACCCTGCTCGGCTACCTCGGCCGGCGCACCGGCGTCGCACCCGCCGAAGCGGCGATGCAGGCCGCCGCTGACGGCTTGGCGTCGGCGTCGCCCGACGCAGCACAGATCTACGACGAGGCGCTGCAGCGCTGGCTGGACCTCGGCGGCGGCGACTTCGACAGCCGCGCGGCGCAGGTGCTCGCGGACCTCGGTCTCGACCGTGCAGCGCTGGCGGTCGAGACCGCAGGCCTCTCCGGCGGCCAGATGGCGCGGGCGTCGCTCGCCGCCGTCCTGCTTAGTCGTTACGACATTTTGCTGCTCGACGAGCCGACGAACGATCTCGACCTCGATGGCCTGGCGCGCCTCGAAGACTTCGTTCTTGGACGGCGGGGTGGTCTCGCGGTCGTGAGCCACGACCGCGAATTCTTGGCTCGCACGATCACCGAGGTCGTTGAGCTCGACCCGTTCAACGAGCTGACCCGCCAGTTCGACGGCGGGTGGGAGGCGTTCCTCGACGAACGCGAAGTCGCCCGGCGGCACCTGCGCGAACAGTTCGACGACTATGCCGACAAGCGCGGTGAGCTGCGCGATCGCATGCAGGCGGCTCGCGAGCAATCCGTGCGCGGCGCGTTGCGGGCCAAGCGCAAGGCACCAGACAACGACCGGGCCGCCCGCGGCGCGCGGATCGAAGCCGCGACATCAGGCGCCGCGAAGGTCCGGTCGCTGGAAACGCGACTCACCAGGCTCGACGCCGAGGCGGTGGCCGAGCCGCGCAAGGAGTGGGACTTGAGGATCGAGCTGCCGAGCGCAGCGCGCTCCGGCGACATGGTCGCGACCATGGTCGACGCTGTCGTGACGCGCGGCGACTTCACGCTGGGGCCAGTCACCGTCGACATCCGCTGGGCCGACCGCGTAGCGGTCCTCGGCCCGAACGGCGGCGGCAAGACCACCCTGCTGCACGCGCTGCTTGGGCAACTGCCGTTGACGTCGGGAACCTCAGTGCTCGGACCAGGGGTTGTGGTCGGCGAGCTCGATCAAGTGCGACGCGAATTTGCTGGCAATCAGACCGTGGTCGATGTGCTCGCGGCGGCGACCACGCTGGTGCCGGAAGAAGCACGCACTCTGCTGGCGAAATTCGGCCTCAAGGCCGCCCACGTCCAGCGCCCAGCAGGCTCACTGTCGCCGGGCGAGCGCACAAGGGCCGGGCTGGCGCTGCTCATGGCCCGGCAGACCAACTGCCTCGTGCTGGACGAGCCGACCAACCACCTCGACCTGCCGGCGATCGAACAGCTCGAACAGGCGGTGGCCGCCTACGTCGGCACACTGCTTCTCGTCAGTCACGACCGGCGCCTCCTCGAGGCCGTTCCGACGCGCCGCCAGCTCCACGTCGTGCGCGGTCAGGTGACCGAGTCAAATCTGTGACCGTTCTCCAGCTCCCGGGTGAAGCACAGTCAGGGATGTCGGTCGCGTACCGTGGACACCGTGGTCAGGACCGCTTTTCGATTGCGATGGCTGCCTCGCCATGTGCTGGCGCTGATCCTCATCGCCGCGCTGATCCTGCTCGGCCGCTGGCAGTGGGACGTGTCGGAGTCGCAGCGCGGTGGGCTCCAGAACTTGCTCTACGCCTTTCAGTGGTGGGCGATGGGCGGGATGGTGGTCTACGGCTGGTGGCGGCTCTTGCGCGACGACGCATATGGGCGCCCGGCAGCCCGCGTCACACCATCCCGTGCGTCGCTGTCGTCGGCCGAAGCTGACTGGGAGTTCCCGGAGTTCGGTCAGCCGGATGCCTTCGCGAGCCTGACGGCGCAGACCGCGGACGACCGTGACCCCGATCCCGAACTGGCTGACTACAACGACTACCTGACCCGTTTGAACGCCCGGTCGGAGCGCGCACGTTGAATCTGCGATCACCGCTCGACCGCTATCGCCTGCTTGCCTACATCGTAGGAACCGCGCTGGTCATCTTGGTGTTCATCGGCATTCCGTTGCAGGTGTGGGGACACAACGACACGGTCGAGAAGATCGTCGGGACCATCCACGGGTTCCTCTACATCGTCTACGTCGTGCTCAGCATCGAGCTCGCGTTCCGGTATCGCTTCTCGCTAGTTCGGGCCGGCCTGTCGCTACTCGCAGGGCTGGTCCCGATCATGACGTTCGTCGCCGAACGCAACAACACTGCTTACGTGAGGGCCCGCCTAGCGGCTCGCGCTGGCGAGCCAATCGACGTCCCGACTTCTGCTGATCTCGACTGAGATGGCGCGCACGCGGCTGTACCGCAATGGGGTGCTCGAGAAGGAGAACTTCCCGATCGCCGACATCTCCGAATGCGTCAACGACGCCGGCGCGGTCGTGTGGCTCGACATCTGCACGATGGATGACGATGCCGGGCTCGATGACGTCGAAGAGGAATTCGGGCTGCACGCCCTGGCGGTCGAAGACGCCTCTCATGAACGGCAGCGGCCGAAACTCGACCACTACAGCACGCACTTGTTCTTAAGCGCGTACGCCATTTCGATGGACCCCGACACGTCGAACCTCGACAGCAGCGAACTCGCGATATTCGTGATGCGCAACGCGCTCATCACGGTGCGCAAGGATCGCAAGTTCGACATCGACGAGGTCGTCAGGCGTTGGGATGCTGCGCCGGAGCTGATCAAGGAAGGCGCCGGATTCCTGCTGTACGGCGTGCTCGATTACATCGTCGACGGGCATTTCAAGGCCGTGCAGGATCTCGACGAACGCATCGAGTCGCTGCAAGACGATCTATTCGATGACAGCCGCGACCGAGTGCGCGAGGTGCAGCGTAAGTCTTTCGATTTGCGACGTGACCTGATTCTGCTGCGACGTTTCGTGCTGCCGATGCGAGAAGTCGTCAACGGGCTGATGCGTGACACGAAGATCGTGAACGAAACGCTGATGCCCTACTACCAAGACGTCTACGACCATGTGCTGCGTGCAACGGAGTGGACCGAATCGCTACGTGACCTCGTGTCGACCGTGCTCGAAACGAACCTGACGATTCAGGGCAACCGGATGAACCTCATCATGAAGCAGGTCACCAGCTGGGCCGCGATCATCGCAGTGCCGACGGCGGTGACGGGCTTCTATGGCCAGAACCTTCCGTACCCGGGATTCCAGCACGACAGCGGCCTGATCACGTCATCGCTGATTATCTTGCTGGGCTCGGGCCTGTTGTACTGGATCTTCCGTCGCAAGGACTGGCTGTAGCGTTCGCGTTGGAG
>DATCFU010000256.1:0-31980 GCA_036509315.1 Acidothermaceae bacterium | reverse complement strand
TCCACTTGGTGCTTGCGCCGAGGAAGAATTTTTCGACGACGGCAGTGATCTTTTGCATGGATCTCAGCTCCTACGAATCACGTCATAGGCGCCGCTAAGGCCTACGCGAGATACGCTCCGCTAAAGGAGTAGAAACTGGTTAAATACGCCCAAGTCCCGTTCGCTCTGCAGTTGTTTGCGACCCGGGAAATTGGGGGCTCCCCGGGGCGCAAACGGCGATCTTTACGCCTGAGTCGAACCGAAATTCGACCAGTGAAAAGAGCGTCCGCATAAGGAGTGAATCGGTGAAGATCGGGGCAAGTCAAGACCCGACAGACACTGCAGCCACACGGGTTTCGGGGCACTCCTTGCTGGCCAGTCACAAAGGACTAGTGGTTCTACGACAAGGATGACGGCGCGCTACGAGACGGATGACGGTGAAATATCAGCCCTCACCCTATTCATCCGGTTAGCGCCCCTCTGATGCGCCCATTCGGGTCCGCGAGTCCGATTAGTGTCGCCCGACGTCGAACAACCTTGCTGCGACGTGGCACCGCATGTTCATGTTCAGAAAAGCCGACAACGACGACAAGCGCCGAGACGTGGATGCCACCGGGACTCCCGCGAAGGCGTCGTCGCACCCTACACTCGGGTCCGGTGTGTGACGGATGTGACGATTGGGGTTAGTTGCCATGGGCGACCCGAGCGGTCCCGCAGCTGACGCGCAGGCGCAAGCGGCAGCTGCTGGTGCCGCGATGCCAGCCGCTGCTGCCAACCCCGTGGCCCTTGATCGTTACACCGCACTTGTCGCCGCACTGCTCGGCGTCCGACCCGATTATGCAAGCACCCGCTTCGACGCCGAGATAGCCGCGGCGCTTGCGGCCAACCGACTCGATGTCGCGACCGCGCGTATGTTGCGATGGTGGCATCGTGCGTCCGTCCGTGAGGTTGAGGCCTACGCAAATAGCGTCCTGCCGGTGGTGCTCGCAACTCGCTCCGAGGCCGACACGAGAGCCGCCATCGACAGCGACGAGTCCGCAGCTTCGTGGCAGCAGGCACACGTCGTCCTGCCTGAACCTGCCACGCTGCCTGCTGCACCGGTCGCCCTCCCCGAAGCTGTCGCCGCCCCGGACCCACCCGCGCCACCTCCTGCCGCGCCAGCCGAAACGCCAAGGCCGTCGCGGGTGATTACGATTCCCGATCCGGCGTCGCGACGGCGTTCGGCGAAAGAGATCCAGCAGGCTGTGCGTGACGCATTGCGCGCAACCGCGCAACCGTTGAACCCGGGACAGCAGGACCCCGGTCTGCCGCTCGACGTCCCCTCCCCTCAGAACGCGTCTTCACACGGAAGGGACCGCGGTGACCATGCCCACTCTGCGCCTATTGCCTGAACTCGAGGAGGCCCTCCGCCAAGTACCGGGTATCCGGGCCGCCAGTGTTGTGACCGGACCGGACGCCGTCCCGACAGAAATTCACATCGTGGCCAGCCGTAGCAAGGGTGCGAAGCAGGTTGTGCGCGACGTGCAGTCGCTCGCGATGGCGGGCTACGACATCGACATCGACCACCGCATTGTCAGCGTCGTGCAGTTCGACGACGACATCGACGGCGTGCAGGCCGACGACAACTTGCACACGATCATCCGGATGCCTGACACCGCGCCAGCGATCGACACGTTGCCTCGTCCTGTCATCGCAGCAATCACCATCAGGACCGCGGGCTCGGAGGCCGACGCGTCGGTCGTCGTCCGAACCGGCGATGCGACTTATGACGGCCGCTCGATCGGACCGTCAACTATGAGTCATCGGCACACGCTGATCGCACGAGCGACGCTCGACGCCGTCAGTGAGTTGCTCGGATTGCCTGCAGAGGTGGAATTCGTCACCGTCTCGGCGATGGGCAACCGGCGGATGGCCGCCTGCGTTGTTCAGGTCGCAGTCCCCGGCATCGGCGAACTCGTCTTGACCGGGTCGGCGTTAGTGCGAAGCGATGAAGCGGACGCCGTTGCGCGTGCCGTTCTCGATGCACTCAACCGAAGGTTGGCAGGCTGATCAGCACCGAAGGTTGGCAGGGTAGTTAGTCGCGGTAGAGCGTCTGCGTGACCTCGACCGCTGCGACGCCACTCTGCGAAATCTCGATCTGGACCTGTCGAATGCGCGCGAGAACCTTGCTGCGCAGTTCATCGGAGGCGAGGTCGCAACCGCACGTGCGGGCTACCAGAGCTTTGACGACTTGGTCGAGGTCGTACTGGCGCAAGCACGGCCCGCACTCCTCGAGATGGTGGCGGATCTTCGCGCACTCGGCCGGGTCGGCCTCGCCGTCGAGGTACATATAGACCTGATCGAGGACCTCCGTGCACGGGGTCTCGTGGTGCTTGCCGCAACTCATCGTTCCTCACCGCCCGGGGCAACACTGCCCGCGCCGACCGCGCCTACCGCCCCGACTTCCTGGATGGGGCCGCGCACGACGCCACGCTCGCGCGCGTAGTCCTCCAAGGATGCTCGCAACGCCCGCCGCCCGCGGTGCAGTCGCGACATCACCGTACCAATGGGGGTGCCCATGATGCCGGCGATCTCCTTGTAGGCGAAGCCCTCGACGTCCGCCAAGTACACCGCGACCCGGAACTCTTCGGGAAGAGCCTGCAGGGCCTCTTTCACGTCGGAGTCCGGCAAGTGATCGAGAGCCTCCGTCTCAGCGGATCTCAATCCGGACGACGTGTGCTCGGCCGACCGGGCAAGCTGCCAGTCCTCGAGCTCGTCGCCGCCGGTCTGCTTCGGCTCGCGCTGCTTCTTGCGGTAGCTGTTGATGAAGGTGTTCGTCAGGATCCGGTACAGCCACGCCTTGAGGTTCGTGCCCTCTTCGAATTGGTGGAACGCGGCAAAGGCCTTCGCGAAGGTTTCCTGGACGAGATCTTCGGCGTCGGATGGGTTGCGCGTCATACGCAACGCGGCCGAATAGAGCTGGTCGAGGAACGGCATCGCGCTTTGCTCGAAGCGCGCGCTGCGCTCGTCGGTCGATTCCTCGGTGGCCAAAGACCGCGCTCCCTGTGCTTTCCCGATCACCCGCTGGCGTGCCGACCCAGCGGGGTCGCTTATCGACACTACCGGTCGGCTCATACCGCCCGATGTGTCGGTCTGCCTCTCCTGCGGTACGGGCCATTGCGGCCATCGCAGCGGAGAGTTGTCACGCGTGGTGGGTTCGTGCGCGGTATGCACGTGCGCGCCACCTTTCAGCTCTCGAACCTAAGACGAATCCACGTCGACAAGAGACAACGTGAGCGACCGGGGCTCGATTCCCGCCCCGATTGTGGGCAGGCTCCGCTACTTACTCTTAAGGGTGGCCGACAGCCAGTCCACTGCGACGCCCACCGCCGCGCCAAGCGCCGGCCCTGCCAACCGATGATCAGCGCCAGCCACCTCATGCACGGCGATCCCGGCGGGGAACTGGTCTGGGCCGCCAAACGGATCTCGCGACCCTTGCAGGACCAGCAGCGCAACGTCGACCTCGAGCTCGGGAGCCCGCGACTTCTCCGGGTGTCCCGGTGGGTGCAGCGGAAAGGCAAGCGCGAGGATGCCAACGGCACCGGTCGCACCCGCCGTCCGGCACGCTACGCGGGCTCCGCTGCTGCGCCCGCCGACCACCACGCGAAGCCCTGGCCACTGCGCGCGAAGCAGCCCACCCAGATGCCCCGTCACCGCCGTCCACGCGACATCAAGCTGGGCAGCGGGCGCCGGCGCGCGACGGCCAGCCACCAGATAGGGCTGCCGTACCCGGGCCACCGCGATTCCGGCATCGAGCGCGGCGGCGGTCACTGCGCGTAGATCCGGCGACTCGATACTTCCGCCCGCGCCATGGCCGAGGACCAACAAGCCAGTTGGGACACCGACGGGCCGCGCTAGTTCGGCTTCTGCCGGCCCAACCGCGGTCGCAATGGCAATTAGCGAGTGCTCTCGGCCTTTCCCTGGCACGTCACGCACCGCGCAGCTTCAGGCTTGGCTTCGAGGCGCGCCACCGACAGCTCTGCTCCGCAGTCGATGCACCGCCCGTACTCACCGGCGTCGAGACGCCGCAGGGCCTCTTGGACATGTGCACGCTGTTCCTCGGCGGCCTCGACGACCGCGGCCGAACGCGCGTTGTCGGCCAGGTCACCGCCCGCATCGGCGTCGCCTGGTGTGCCGCCGTCGTCGGGGTCAGGCGGCTCCACCCGCAGCGTCGCGACCGACCGGTCGAGCTCGGCGACCATTTCCTCGAGCCGTGAGCGAGTCTGCGCCTGCGAGGGCACTGTGGAAGCCATCGACGTCCCCTCAGTGAGGATTTAGAAGTGCGTGATCTGCTGCCTCTACCCACCCGAACGCGCCTTCACCACATCGTGACCGACCGATATGGGCTCGATCAGCTGCGGACCGTCGTTTCGTACGTCGTTCACCTCTCTTGACACCGGGTACGCCTCGAGGCGGCCGGCCGCTGCCGGAATGAGCAGTCGGACGATCTCCGCAGTGTCGTCCTCGCGGGGATCAAGCCAACGAGCCCAGTTCTGCGGCTCGATCAACATCGGCATCCGGTCGTGAATACGTCCCACGTCATCAGTGGCCTCAGTGGTGATCACCGTCGCCGTCCACAGCCACGGATCGACGTGCGCTTCGGCAGCTGGATCACGCCAGAACTCATACAGCCCCGCCATCGGCAGCACGCCGCCGCCACGACCCCTGATGAAATACGGCTGCTTGGGCCGCTTGCCGCCCGGCTTGTCGGCCACGCTTTCCGTCGCGTCGTCGGTGTACCACTCGTAATAGCCGTCGGCAGGCAGCAGGCAACGACGCACCGCGAAGGCCTTTCGAAAGGCTGGCTTATCGGTCAGCGTCTCGACTCTCGCGTTGATGAGCTTGCTCGCGATCTTGCGGTCCTTCGCCCACGATGGCACCAAACCCCAGCGGACGACGCGCAGCTGGCGTTGAGGTGGAGCGGTCGGCTGTCGCTTATCGAGACGCTCGACAACGGCGTAGACCTCGTCGGTCGGGGCGACGTTGTAGTTGGGCGGCAGCCCACCTTCTGGGGTGCCATCGGCTGCGAACCGCTCCTCCAGGACGGCGCGATCGACGCCGAACTCCTCGATGAGATCGGCCGGATCCCGGGCTGTGGCGTAGCGTCCGCACATCCGGCCAGGATGCCACCCCAGGTACCTTCTCTGTGTGAGCGAGCCCAGTGTGAGCCAACCCGCAGCGCCGCAGCGCGCGGGTGCGTGGTGGCCTGCGCCAACCGCGTCGCAACCGGTCGACGCGACCGTGTCGCTACCTGGCTCGAAATCGCAGACCAATCGCGCGTTACCGATCGCCGCACTCGCTGACTCGCCATCGGTCGTCCGCCGTGCGTTGCGGTCACGTGACACCGACCTCATGGCGGGCGCACTGCGCGCCCTCGGTATTGCAGTCGAGGATTCCGGCCAGGACTGGACTGTCACGCCGACCGCACTGCGAGGGGCCGCCGACATCGAATGCGGACTGGCCGGAACTGTCGCCCGTTTCGCCCTGGCGCTCGCGTCGCTGGCCACTGGAACCGTCCAGTTCGACGGCGCCCCCCGCGCGCGCGAGCGGCCTCTGCGGCCACTCGTCGAAGGACTACGACAACTCGGCGTCACCGTCGATGACGACGGGCGGGGCACGCTTCCCCTCAGCATCATCGGCAAGGGATCGGTACGTGGCGGTGACGTCACCATTGATTCGTCGACCTCAAGCCAATTCATCTCGGCGCTGCTGCTCATCGCACCCAAGGCCGACGACGAGATCGTGCTCCGCCACCGAGGCGCGGCGCTGCCATCGGAGCCGCACATCGCGATGACAGTCTCGATGTTGCGTGAGCGGGGCATCACCATTGATGCGACCGTGTACGGCACCTGGCGAGTCGCACCGGGGACGATCGCCGGCGGCGTGATCGACATCGAACCTGATCTGTCAAACGCCGGACCGTTCCTCGCCGCGGCCATGGTGACAGCCGGCTCGATTCACATCGCCGGCTGGCCGCACCACACCAGCCAGCCAGGTGATGCATTTCGCGGCCTGCTCAGGGACATGGGCGCGACCGTGACCGTCGACGAAACCGGGCTAACCCTGCGAGGCGCTTCGACGATCCACGGTGTCGACGTCGACCTGCGCGAGAACTCAGAGCTCACACCGACAATCGCCGCGCTCGCGTGCTTTGCAGACGCGCCCTCGACGTTGCGCGGCATCGGCCACATTCGCGGGCACGAGACCGATCGGCTGGCAGCACTGGCGAAGGAGATCAATGGCCTGGGCGGCGATGTGACCGAGACCGACGACGGTCTCATCATCAAGCCAAAACCCTTACGTGGTGGGATTTTCGGCACCCACGATGACCACCGCCTGGCGACAACCGCGGCGGTCCTCGGTCTCGTCGTGCCAGGGGTTCTCGTCGAGAACATCGCGACGACGGCGAAGACGATGCCGACATTCGTCGACCTGTGGGAGTCCTTACTCGTATGAGCAGGCGGACCAGCGATCTCGACGAAGACGACGTCCGCGTCCGCCCTGGCCGTAGCTCGCGACCACGCAGCCGACTGCGGCCCGCGCACGACGAGGCCACGCCCGCGTACGTACTCGCCGTCGATCGAGGCCGATTCACCTGCGAGGTCGGCGACCACGAAGTCACGGCAGTACGGGCTCGCGAGCTCGGCCGCAAGTCGGTCGTCGTGGGCGACCACGTCGGACTGGTCGGCGACGCCTCGGGCGCCGCCGACACGCTCGCCCGGCTGATCCGCATCGACCCGCGGACGTCGGTGCTGCGCCGCAGTGCTGACGACGGCGATCCGATGGAACGCATCATCGTCGCCAACGCCGAACAGCTGGCAATCGTGTCGGCGGTCGCGAACCCGGATCCGCAGCCACGGCTCATCGACCGCTATCTGGTCGCAGCTTTCGACGGGGGCCTCGAGCCGCTGCTCGTGCTTACCAAGGCTGACCTCGCCGATCCGGCTCCGCTGATCGAGGCCTACGCGCTCCTCGAATTGCGCATCGTCGTCACGGGGAGCGGCCAACCGAGCGACGAACTGCGAGAAGTCCTGCGCGACCGCGTGACGGTGCTCGCGGGGAGTTCCGGCGTCGGCAAGTCGACGCTCATCAACGCCCTAGTACCCGGCGCCGACCGCGCGACAGGTGATGTCAACGCAGTAACAGGGCGCGGTCGACACGTCTCAACGTCGGCCGTTGTTCTTGACCTACCTGGTGGCGGCCGGGTGATCGACACCCCTGGCATTCGCTCGTTCGGACTCGCGCATGTCGACGTCGATCGAGTGGTCGCCGCGTTCCCCGATCTTGCGCCAGGGATTGCCGAGTGCCCGCGCGGTTGCCAGCACGTGGCGCCCGACGAGAACACCGCCCTCGTCGACCGGGACGGCGACGAAGTAGAGAGGTGTGCGCTCGACGACTGGGTTGCTGCCGGCCACGCGGAACCGGCCCGTCTCGACTCGCTGCGCCGGCTGCTCGCCGCCCGCGATAAGCCCGACCTGGACTGACCTATCCAGAAGGAACAGAGGTTCTAGACCTCGACGCCGCCGCCGGCCCGCCAGTACACGCCGTTCTCGCGTGCCAGGAAGTCCTCCTCAACCAGATGGCGGCGCAGGGCGGCGTAGTCGGGGTGATACGCGGTCAACTTTTCGTTGACCTCGACCTCCGGGTAACGAACGCCGGGCTCGAAGTCACGCGCCAGCACGTCGAGCACGACCAGCCGCTTCGTGCGTTGAACCGGGACGCGGACGAGGCGTCCGTCTCGGAAAAACGCGCGTACTACGGCAGCGTGCGTCGGTGATTCATCCGCGATCTCGCCGGACGCCGTGTGCTGCACGGGCGGCCACTGGTGCGCGATCACGACTTCGCGAAGAGCGTCGACGTGCAACGTCCAGGTCGGACCGTCAGCCGATGCGAGACCGGCCGACTCGAGCCTCGTCAGCACCCGCAGGACGTCACGCGTAGGCAACTCGGTGCGCTGCGAAATGTCGCCGATCGTTTGCGCGCCAAGAACGAGAGCCGCGACTACCGGAAGCCGATCACCAGCGACAAGCAACGCCAGCACGCTGGCCGCATCGGGTGTCGAATAGTCTGCTGTCACCACAGGATCCTCTTACTTCTCAGGCAATTCGAACAGCAACGCCATCGATAGAGCGGTCAGACTGAGCCCGTCGTGGACGTCGCCGCGGCGCACGAGGTCACGCACGGCCCGGAGCTGTACCCACTCGATGCGTTCCGACTCGCTGGGGTCTGTCGGCGCTCCGACCAGGGTCGCGTCATCGGCCATGAAGAGGTGGAACGTCAAGTCGCTCATACCGTTGTTGGGGTGGTAGGCGGCGAGCTCGCGTAGCGACCCGGGCCGCCAGCCGGTCTCCTCCAAGACCTCCCGAGCCGCCGCAACTTCTGGGGTCTCCCCAGCTTCAGCACGACCTGCCGGAATCTCCCAGCCCCACGTGTCTGTGACGAAGCGGTGCCGCCACAACAGCAGCACCCCACGGTCAGCATCGTGAACGACGACACCGCTCGCCGGCTGCGGCATCCGAAGCACGTGATGCTCGAACCGTCGGCCGTCTTCGCCCGGAATCTCGACATCGACCAGGGCGAGCCGCACCCAGTCGCTGTCGTACACCGTCCGCTCACCGTGGACCGTCCAGCGCATGCATCGACCGTATAGCGTGCCGACCATGCCGGACGCGCCCACATCCACCGTCGCCGAAGACCTCTCCCTCGCGCTGCACCTCGCGGATATCGCCGACGAGATCAGCACCGCCCGGTTCCGGGCGACCGACTTGCGGGTCGAGACCAAGCCGGACCTCACCCCCGTCAGTGATGCCGACCGCGCTGTCGAAACAGCCATCCGAACGAAGCTGGCTGAGCTTCGACCCAGTGACGCGATTGTCGGCGAGGAGTTCGGCGCCGATGCACCGACAACGGGACGGCGATGGGTGGTCGACCCGATCGATGCGACCAAGAATTTCGTCAGGGGTGTGCCGGTGTGGGCCACCCTGATCGCATTGATGGACGACGCGCAGGTCGTCGCCGGAGTAGCAAGTGCCCCGGCACTGAATCACAGGTGGTGGGCCGGGCGCGGCCTCGGTAGCTGGACGTCGCGAGCCGGATCAGGCGCGCACCGCAATCAGGTCTCTGCGGTTGCGTCGCTCGTGGACGCCTCGCTCTCCTACTCCGACCTCTCAGACTGGGGCCCGCGGTCGGTCGGGTTCAACAAGCTCGCGACGTCGGTGTGGCGTACTCGTGCGTACGGCGATTTCTGGTCTCACCTGCTCGTCGCCGAAGGTGCCGTCGACGTCTCAACGGAGCCCGAGGTATCGATCTGGGACGTCGCTGCACTAGTCGTGATCGTCGAAGAAGCAGGCGGTCGTGTCACTGGAACCGATGGGGCACCGAGCCCGTTCGCACCGAGCATCCTGTGCAGCAACGGGCGTCTACACGAAGCCACCCTTGCGATCCTTGCGCCTCGGGGCCCGTGAGCGCACCATTGACCAACTCGGCTGAGGTTGCACACGCGACTCCTTGCGACCGGCCTCCTGCGGGGTCCACGATGAGGTGACGCCCGGAGGCTGCGATGCACGTTCAGGACGGTATGAACCCCGACGTTTTGACGATCGGGCCCAGTCATACGCTGCGCCAGGCAAGTCACCTCATGGCGAAACGGCGGGTCGGTGCCGCCGTAGTGTCTGATGCAGGTGGGCTCGGCATTCTTACGGAGCGAGACGTCCTCGAAGCGGTCGGCGCTGGACAGGACCCGGATGTCGAACTCGTCGGGGATCACCTGACGAAGGATCTCGTGTTCGCTGCTCCCGACTGGAACATGGATCAGGCCGCGGCGGCCATGGTTCGGGGCGGCTTCCGGCACCTCGTCGTTCTCGAAGGAAACGAGGTCGTCGGCATCCTCGCGATGCGAGACATCGTCCGCAGTTGGCTGCCGGTCACCGTGTCAACTACGTCGGCGACCTGACCCGTCGGCCAAGAGCTAGTCCGGTTCCAACAGCGTCACGCGGATCGCGCGACTGGCTTGCAAACTGTTTCTCAATACACGTGCGCGCGGGTCGGGCACATCGAGAACACGCGCGGTCACCAGGCGGCGCAGCCGCGCTAGTCGCGGATCAGCAAGAACGGTGTGCAACGCCGTCCGATCGCCGCCGGTGACAACTGCGTCCAAGCGCGGCAGCAGCGGAAGTATCACCTCGACCGCAGTGTCGGCTGCCTTGTCTAATGCCACCTTGACCTGACCCTCACGCCGCCGTGCGAAGCGGTGCTGCGACCACCCGCCTGCTGCCGATCGCCCGTGAACCTGCCGCGATCCGACCTTCGATGCGATGAGCTCATCACGGTCAAAGATGCCGGCGGCATATCCCCCAAGCCGCACCAGCAGGATCGCGATCACTCGTGGCGCTTGCGCGTGATCGACGATCGCCGCGATCGGCCGCTCATCAGCCCATCCCACCGGCAACGGTGGGAAGGGCGCGGCCAGTGCGGCGGCGGCGCCGTCCGCCGCACTGAACTGCATGCCACCGTCAACAGCCGACCACTGCGCACCACCGTGCCGTTCGCCGAATCCGGTCACCCACCGTTCCAGCCGTTCGGGCCCGATGTCGAGAGTGCGTACGTGTGCCACGGGCCGAGTATGCCCCTGGCACACGCACGCATCGGCGTCAGAACGTGACGGGCTTCCAGGTGGCGCCCGCATCGTGGGTCATCAGCAACGTCGAGCTGCCCTGAGCCGGGTTCCCGTACACGGCAACTCCTTGAGTCGCCGTCGTGAACCCGACGTCGAAATACCCGACTCCACCGTCACCTTGGCTCAATGGCGTGCCCCACGTGTGGCCGCCGTCGGCCGAGCGGTAGACGTAGCTCGCGCCGGACGCAGCAGGCACCGCGACGACCGCGGTGCTGGCCGCCGCGATACCGCTGGCAAGACCACCGCGTGCCGGTGCGGTGCTGGTCGCGGTTGCTTCCGCGCCGCCGTCGGATGAGAACAGCACGACTTTGGTCTCGCTACCTGCGCCAGGGTCGCCTGCACACAACTCGAAGAGCTGGGTCGTCGACACCGGTGCGACGCCCGCCAACGCGAAGTCAGCACCCGCCGCCGCGCACGGGCTAGCGAGGCGGTGCCAGCTATTGCCGCCAACTACCATGTCGAACGTGCTCGACCCGCCACCGCTGACGACGACCCATATGGTGTTCCCGTGCGGGGCAAGTGAGCCTGGTCCATCAGCCAGTTTGGGCCCGGAAATCGCCGTCCACGCGTCGGAGGAGACCGGCGTCTGCAGCAGCCGATCACCCTGAACACAGGGTTCGGTGCCGCAGCTCGCCTCTAGCGCGTACGCAACTCCGCCGGAGGCCTCGACGTCGCTGACAGGGCCGGGCGCCGTCTCGTGAGTCCATGTCCGGCCGCCGTCGTGCGTCGACCACAACTGCGGTCCGAAAGCCCAACCGTCGCTCTTAGTGGCGAATCGCACCTTCGAGACCGCCGGGTTCGATCCGGTGATTGCGGCGGGCAAGGTGCCGACGAAGGACCACGTCACTCCGGCGTCACTCGTCGATGCGAGTGCCGCGCAGGTGCCAGTCGCACATGTCTGCGCACCGAGAACGAAGCCTTGGGTCGCCGATACAAAGGTGACCGACGCTGGCTTGAAACCGGTCAGGGAGACTGCGGCAGTGGACGGCGCGGCGGTCGGCGAAGTCACGGGACCGCTAGGCGGCGCGGCGGGCGATGAAACGGCTGGCGCACTCGATGCCGGCGCTGACGTCCCGGCGGGCGCCGCCGGCGACGAAGCGGCTGGGGCGCTCTGTGCCGGTGCGCTGCTGCCTGGGGAAGCTGAGTGCGTCTTGCTGGAACAACCAGCAGCCGCGATAAGAGCGAGGAGCGTGAGAGCGGCCGCCCTCGTCGTCCAAGAAGAAGTCATGCGCTCAAGGACGCAGCAGGAGCGCGTCCGGGTGCACGTCAGCCATCGGAGTTTTCGTCGTCGCCAAAGCAACTCGATCCAGTCTCACGCAGCCGCTCGGCGATGACTGCGCAGATCTGCGCCAACTGCTTCACCTGCTCTTGCGTCAGCGGGTCGAGCAGGTGGGTGCGCACACCCTCAACGTGGCCGGGAGCCGCTGCAGCGAGTGCGGCGAATCCGGCGTCGGTCAGCACGGCGACTTGCCCTCGGCGATCGGTCGGGCAGATCTCGCGGCGCACCCAGCCGTTGTCTTCAAGCCGGGCAACGGCGTGGGAGAGCCGACTACGCGACGACATCGAGCGGTCCGCCAGGGCGCTCATCCGCAATCGCCGGTCGGGGACCTCGGACAACCGGACGAGCACCTCGTAGTACGTGTGCGGAATGCCACTGTCTCGCTGGAGCTCCTGGTCAAGTCGATCCATCAGCATCTGGGTCGACTCGATGTAGGCGCGCCACATCGCTTGCTCTTCGTCACTCAGCCAGCGTGGCTCCTTCACAGCGCCCCGCTGCGCTGGCACCACGTGCGTCGACGACTTCGATTTGGCAGGCATGAAGGAATGGTACCTAAAAATCGGGAAGATAGTTGAATCCTCAATCGTTTAATGCTACGTTCGCTCTCAGAGGTTGAGAGCTCAATAATCGAAAGGTCAACGACGATGACTGCAAGCACCGCGATCGAAACTGTTCCTGGCTACCTGGCCGGCACCTGGGCCATCGACCCGGTCCACTCCGATGTCGGCTTCGTTGTCCGGCACATGGTCGTGGCGAAGGTCCGTGGCCGCTTCACGAAGTTCGAAGGCCAGATTGTGACTGGCGAGAACGCCGCCGACTCGTCGGTAACCGCGACGATCGAGCTCAACTCGATCGACACCGGCAACACCCAGCGCGACGACCACATCCGCAGCGCCGACTTCTTCGAGGTCGAGACCTACCCCACGATGACCTACCGCTCCACCGGCGTCCGCCAAGACGGCGACGATCTGGTCCTCGATGGGCAGCTCACGCTCAAGGGCGTGACCAGGGACGTCCCGCTGCGCCTTGAGTTGAACGGCTTCGGCCCTGACGCTTACGGCGGCACGCGCGCCGGCTTCACCGCAACCGCAGACATCAACCGTCGCGACTTCGGTGTCAACTTCAACGCCGCGCTCGAGACTGGTGGCGCCGTGGTCGCTGACAAGATCGCGATTCACCTCGAGATCGAGGCCGTGCTCCAGCCGTAACGCGCTCCCGCAACAACAGCTACTCAACCTGATGGCCGGCCCGAACTCTGGGCCGGCCATCACTGCGTTCCAGCCAGGGCGTGCCATCACTGCGTTCTGGCAGCGCGGTCCATCGCTGCGCCCCGGCAAGGGTGTTCGGGGCCACTATGTTGTCTGCCGTGACCCTGCTCGGCCTCGCCGGCATCATCGCCGTCAGTCTCATCGGTCCGCTGCTTGCGGTCCCGCGGCGCTACGGCGCCCCGATCGTGGTCGGCGAGCTGGCGATCGGTGTGGTCCTCGGCACGACCGGGCTGCGCGTCATCCATTCGAACGATTCGATCCTCAACTTCCTCGCGCTGGCCGGGTTCGGCTTGGTGATGCTTATCGCCGGCTCGCACGTGCCGATCGGCAATCAGGCTCTGCGGAAAGCGGCCGGCCGCGGTTTGCTGCTCGTGATCGCGACCGGCATCGTCGCCGTACCGGTCGCCGCCGCACTCTCCTCGCTCGGGCACACACATCACACCGCGCTGTATGCCGTACTGCTCTCGTCGAGCTCGGCCGCGGTCATCATGCCGATCGTCGATGGCGAAGGCCTGAAGGGCGACCGGGTCCTGACGCTGATGGCGCAGGTGGCCATCGCCGATACCGCGTCCATCATCGCGCTGCCATTGGCTGCGGACCCGTCGAAAGCGGGTCGCGCTGCGGTCGGCGCTGTCATCGTGCTGGCGGTCGCGGGTCTGATCTACCTCATCTTGCGTGAGCTTGCCGACCGCGACCTGCTCACCAAGCTGCAGAAGCTCAGCATTCAGCACAGCTTTGGCCTTGAGATGCGGGTCAGCCTCGCTGCCCTGTTCGCGCTCGCTGGGCTAGCGGTCAACGTGCACGTGTCGGTCATGCTTGCCGGATTCGCATTCGGCGTCGCGCTGTCCGCCATTGGCACGCCGCGCCGCCTCGCCGGTCAACTCTTCGCTGTCACAGAGGGCTTCCTCGGCCCTATCTTCTTCATCTGGCTTGGCGCGTCGATCGACCTTCGAGCCCTGGCGCACCACCCGCGGTTGGTGGTTCTCGCGCTAGGTCTCGCGGTGGCTACCACCGCCATTCACGCGCTCGCGCGGCTCGCGGGTCAGCCGTTGCCGCTTGCCGTGTTGGCCACTGCGCAACTCGGCGTCCCTGTCGCGGCGACAGCGCTCGGCGCGCAAAGCGGCTTGCTGCAACCTGGTGAAGGCGGCGCGATTCTCGGCGCCACAGTCTTGACGCTGGCGGTCGCTGCTGTGGGCGGCACATATGCGAAGCGTTCGGCGAGCGGTGCGACGCCTTCGAAGGCCAGGACGACCAGGGCGGACAGAGTCGGCGAGCCCATTGCCGCAGCGAGCGCGACCCCGAGCCCGTCGGCAATCGCGCCGACTCCGGTCACGACGGCGAGCGAGCCGGCTGCGCCACGAAAGAGATCGGCTGCACGAACCAAGCCAGCCCAGCTGAGCACCGTCAAGGCGGCCAATGTTGCGCAGCGAGCGGCGACCGACGGTCCGGAGCGCACGCCGCGAGCGACGGCATCGCCGCCGGCCCAGCCAGCGACACCCAACCCGGCAACCAAGCCGATCGTGCAATCGAATGTGCGGATCCAACCTGCGCCCCAGCGCTCCGAGCGGCCTCCGCCGACACGCCCGCGCACGGCGCGGCCACCCCGATCCAACGATGACAGCTAGCCGTCGACGACGAGCGCCCGCCAGTGACCGGCCGCTGGCGGCGGGCAAATCGTCACGCGGGGATTGCCAAGTTCGTCAGGATTTGCCGTAGCCCAAGGGCGTCGAGGAGCAGTTGGGCGTCTGCCGCGTCCGTAGCTGCACCGCACACGGCGAGCGCCGCCTGCCTGCACTGGTCGGCGGAGATTTGGATCATCGCGCCCACGTCATGGTGTGACTGTTCCATCAGCGTCCTCCTGCTCGGGGAACACTGATGTGCCCGCCTGACGCAGTCTTCTAACCCTCTTGGGTGTCAGAACCCGTGGGGTCGGCGTCGAGCGCCCCATGCTCCTTCTCGTGGTTGTCGAGCGCTTGGACGACGGACTCGACTGCGTCGTGGCTGCCGCCGTGCCGCAGTTCGGCGTAGTACGCAGCGCCGAGTTCGCGCAGGAGCCCCTCGGCCTTGCGCTTGGTCTGGATCGCGTCGATCTTGGCCTGGCCCTGCTGCATACCCTGCTTGCCCGCAGCAGCCGCCTTCTCTGCGGCCACCTTCGCTTTGTCCAACAGCGTCATGAGGCCATCCCTTCAATTGAGCGTCCTTCGGTTGAGGGGCCACGGTACCGCGGGCGCGTCGCAACGTAATTGCCGCGTTTCGCGCCTACCGTCGTACGCATGAGCGACCCGAAAGGCCGGCACGCACGGCCACGCAGAGGCAAGCTCACCGTGGCGACTCGCGAGACAGCACCCTCAGGCAACGTCGCAGTCATCTCGGCTGAGCTCAACACCGCCCGCTGCCGGTGGTGCAACGACGACCTCGAGCACTGCCACGACTCGTTAGTCCGCCACACCAGTGGCGAGAGGCACTGCATGGATCCGCTGTGCCTTGTCTCGCCCGAGGCCCATCACATGGTTATCGCGTGCGTCGATTTCGGCTGCGCGTGCGTTGCTAACGGTCCGGTCGTTGCTGCCAATACATGGGCCGAGCTGCGGCAAGCCCTGCTTGCTTGAGCTAACTCGGCATGAGGTCGCGGACCTCGGCGTAATGAGCGCGCACCCACGGTGCGGCCGGCGCATCAAAGGTCTGAGTATCGGCTGACTCCCACACCGGCGGCTCGGCGGCACCACTGACCATCCACGCCGCCTGTCGTGCGGCGCCGTCGGCGACATATTCACCGGCTGGCGGGACCGCGACCGGCCGACCGAACACCGCGGGGGCGATGCCACGGATCGCCGCTGAGCGAGCGCCACCGCCAATGAGCAGGATGCGTTCAACGGCAAAGCCGTGCTTGAGAAGCGCGTCGAGCCCGTCGGCGAGTCCGCACAACACACCTTCGACGCTGGCCCTTGCCAGATGAGCGGCGGACGAGTTACCGAGCCGCCAGCCATGAATTGTGCCGCTCGCGTTCGGCCTGTTCGGCGTGCGCTCGCCCTCGAGGTAAGGCACGACGACGAGACCATCTGCTCCTGACGGCGCCGACAACGCGAGCTCGGCCAGGGTTTGCGCATCTACACCCAGCATCGCTGCCGTGGCGTCAAGGACACGTGCCGCGTTCAGCGTGCAGACCAGCGGCAGGAAGTGCCCGCTGGCGTCGGCAAAACCGGCGACATCGCCTGCGGCATCTGACGTAGGTATCGAACTGACGCCAAACACCGTGCCCGATGTGCCGATAGACACGATGACGTCACCACGGCGCGCACCAAGGCCGAGCGCCGCTCCGGCGTTATCGCCCGCCCCTGCGCCGAGGCGCACCCCGGTTGACGTGACGCCAGCTGACTCTGCTGGACCAAGAACGCGCGGCAGTTGGGGTACGAACCCCAACGCTCCGTGCAACAAGTCGGTGCGGTACTCGCCGGCGGACGGCGACCAATATCCAGTGCCGCTCGCGTCGCTTCGATCAGTGGCAAGCGTCGCCAGATCGGGAGCGCCATTTGCGGCCAGACGCCAGGTCAACCAATCGTGCGGCAGGCACACAGCAGCGGTGCGCGCCGCGTTCTGCGGCTCGATCCTCGCAAGCCACCGCAGTTTCGTCACGGTGAACGACGCCACGGGCACCGAGCCGACCGCCTCGGCCCAGGCCTGTGCACCAGCCTGTGCATCGCCGGCGCCCAACTCGGAGATCAGCGCGGCGGCGTCCGGGGCCGACCTCGTGTCGTTCCACAGCAACGCAGGCCGCACGACCTCACCGGCCGTGTCGAGGCAGACCATGCCGTGTTGCTGCGCCGCGACCGAGAGCCCAGCGACGTCGTCGAGACCGCCAGCTTCGTGAAGCGCGGATCCAAGCGCCGTCCACCATGCCCCCGGATCGACCTCGGTGCCTTCTGGATGCACGGCCCGACCCTCGCGCACCAGAGCGCCACTGTCGGCGTCGCGGATGACGACCTTGCACGACTGCGTCGAAGAGTCGACGCCGGCGACCAGCGTCATATCGACCGGGTCAGGTCAGCGCGCGCCGAGCACGTGCTCGACCGCAAGCTGGTCGAGTTCGGTGAAGTGGTACCCGCGCTTACCTGCGGCATCGACGTCGAAGTCCTCGAATGCCGAGCGGTCCTCGAGGAGGTTGGTGTACGACTCGCCCTCGCCGAGTGTCGGGATGGCCAACTCGGCGACCCGTGCCGCCGCCAGCGCGGCCTGCACCTCGGGGTCGGCACGGAAGGCAACTGCCCGCTCCTTCAACAACAGGTAGGTCGTCATGTTCGCGGCGGCCGATGCCCAGACACCGTCGATGTCTTCAGTACGCAGGGGCTTGTAATCGAAGTGGCGAGGGCCATCGTATGCGCGCGCGCCCGCGATGCCACCGTTCTCGAGCAGGTCAACAAGGAAGAACGCGTTGAGCAAGTCGCCATGACCGAACATGAGGTCCTGGTCGTACTTGATGCCGCGCTGTCCGTTGAGGTCGATGTGGAACAGCTTTCCCTGCCACAGCGCCTGGGCGATGCTGTGGACGAAGTTGAGCCCGGCCATCTGCTCGTGACCGACCTCAGGGTTCACGCCCACCATCTCGTGGTGCTCGAGTGTCGAGATGAAGGCCAGTGCCGCGCCGACGGTCGGCAGCAGGATGTCGCCGCGCGGCTCGTTGGGCTTGGGCTCGATCGCGAACCGAATGTCATAGCCGTTGTCGACCGCGTACTGCGCCAGCATGTCAATGCCCTCGGCGTAACGCGCAAGCGCCGACCTGACGTCCTTCGCTGAGTCGGTCTCGGCGCCTTCGCGCCCACCCCAGAAGACATACGTCTTGGCGCCGAGCTCAACAGCAAGGTCGAGGTTGCGCATGACCTTGCGCAACGCATAGCGGCGAATCGCCCGGTCGTTGCTCGTGAAGCCGCCGTCCTTGAACACCGGGTGGGTGAACAGGTTCGTGGTCGCCATCGGCACGACGAGCCCGGTTTCGGCGAGCGCGTCCTTGAATCGAGAAATGTGCTTCTCACGCTCGGCTTCACTGCTTCCAAAAGGAATCAGGTCATCGTCGTGGAACGTGACACCGTACGCACCAAGCTCAGCGAGGCGGTGAACCGTCTCGACCGGGTCGAGAGCGGGCCGGGTCGCGTCACCGAAGGGGTCGCGCGCCGGCCAGCCCACTGTCCAGAGCCCGAAGGTGAAACGGTCTTGGGGCGTCGGACGCAGCTGCGACGGCACGGGAGTCTCCTCGGCGAGATCGATTTTGTTGGCCAGCCAAACATATTTACTAGCTCAACATATTTGGCTGGACGGCGAGCGGTCAACGATAAGTGGGAACGTTCGCAGCAACGGCCCACTTCCGCCCAACGGCATACCGACCTCCTGTGAAATCATCGCCCTATGGTCGCCGAGCGCCCCGCCGGGCACCCGCTGAAAGTTGTGCCCGCGAATGGCACGCCCGCCGGCGATCAGGGATCGCCAAACGCGGAGCACCGCCCAACCGTCTGGGGTGTCGCAGCGCTGGCCGGAGTCTCCAAGACCACCGTCTCGCGGGTACTAACAGGTTCACCGCGGGTATCGCCGCAAGCTCGCATCGCTGTTGAGAAGGCGATCGAGACGCTCAACTACGTCCCGAACCGGGCCGCCCGAGCGCTCGTGACGCGTCGCGCCGATACACTTGCGCTGATCGTCTCCGAACCGGAAACCCGATTGTTCTCCGAACCGTTCTTCGCCGGCACCGTGCGTGGCATCAACCAGGAGTTGGCCGACACCGACTACGCATTCGTGCTGCTCAGCGCAGAAGGTGACAGCTCGAGGATCGAGCGGTACATCATGAACGGGCACGCGGACGGCGTCATCTTGATGTCACTGCACCGGCGCGACGCGCTCGTCCAACTGCTCGCGAAGAGCCGCACACCCGTCGTGCTGACCGGGCGCCCGTTTCCCGGCGAAAACGTTCCCTACGTCGACGCCGACAACCGAGCGGGCGCAATCGCCGCCGTGCATCATCTGGTGGCACGCGGCCGTACTCGGATCACGACGATCGCCGGACCGGTCGACATGCCCGTCGGAATCGACCGCCTTGACGGCTTCCGCGATGCGTTGCCACCAGCAAGCCGCAAGTCATGGCGACGGTTGGTCGAACACGGTGACTTCTCCGAAGACAGCGGCGAGATTGCCATGCGCGCGTTGCTGGAGAGGGTCCCCGACCT
The DNA here is from genome assembly GCA_036509315.1 of Acidothermaceae bacterium. Taxonomy (GTDB): domain Bacteria; phylum Actinomycetota; class Actinomycetes; order Acidothermales; family Acidothermaceae; genus PALSA-607. Next base: position 12,531 of record DATCFU010000256.1, on the reverse strand, counting down.
CGACGCGGTGTTCGCCGCGAGCGATCTGATGGCAATCGGGGCGATGCGGGCGCTGCGTGCCGCCGGCCGCACCGTTCCCGACGATGTTGCCGTCGTCGGATTCGATGACTCGCACGCGGCCCGACTCGCCAACCCTCAGTTGACCAGCGTGCGGCAGCCCATGGAGGAGATCGGCCGATCACTTGCCCGGCTGCTGCTGAACGAGGTGCGCAATCCTGGCCACCGCTCGGCGTCCCTCATCGTGCCGACTGAGTTGATCGTTCGCGAGTCGAGCTAGAGCGCACGTGCCAGCGACGTTGGCCTAGATCGGCGGCAAGGTGTTCGTCCGCACGACGCCGGAGTAGAACAGCCCGCTGTCCTTCACTGTTCGCTGCTGTGTCTCGAAGTCGACGCGAACGATCCCGAACCGCTTGGAGTAGCCCCACGCCCATTCGAAGTTGTCGAGCAATGACCACAGGTAGTAGCCGCGGACGTCGATGCCGGTCGTCACCGCTGCGTGTATCGCAGCAAGATGTTCGTGCAGGTAGCTCACTCGGTCGCTGTCGTGGATCGCGCCGTCCGGTGCCACGACGTCGTCGTACGCGGCACCGTTTTCGGTGATCGCCATCGGTATTCGGAACTCGCGCCATAGGCGCGCAAGCAACTCGCCCAGGCCACTCGCGTCGACCGGCCACCCCATCGCCGTGTGCCTGCCCGGCACGTCGAGGAACTCGACATCGTCGCACCCAGGCCAGGTTCCGCCGGCACCGTCACCATGACCATCGGCGCTTTCTCGCGGACCCGCACCGCCGTAATGACGGACCACGACCGGGTTGTAGTAGTTGACTCCCAACAGGTCGATCGGGGCCCCGATTACGGCCAAATCGCCGTCCCGAACGTGGCTCCAATCGCTGACAGACGCGGTGAACTCGCGCACGTCCTCGGGGTAGTTCGACCCGAAGAGCGGGTCGAGCCAGATTCGGTTTTGCAGACCGTCAACCTTGCGGGCAGCGGCAGCATCAGCCACCGAATCGGTCGCAGGGCGCGCGACAGCCGGGTTAAGGGTGATCGCTATTTGCGCGCCGGCGGGCAGCGTGGCGCGCAGTGCTTGTGTTGCCAGACCATGGCCGAGCAGCAGGTGGTGCACGGCGCTAAGGGCCTGAGTTCCATTCACCTGTCCTGGCGCGTGCACGCCCGCCGCGTAGCCGAGGAACGCTGAGCACCATGGTTCATTCAGGGTCGTCCACAACGCGACTCGGTCGCCAAGTGCGGCCGCGACTGCGCTGGCGTAGTCGGCGAAGTGCTCGGCGGTGCTGCGCGCCGTCCAACCGCCGGCATCTTGCAACTCTTGCGGAAGGTCCCAGTGGTAAAGGGTGAGGGTGGGCGCGACACCGTGAGTGAGCAACTCGTCGACGAGCTGTGAGTAGAAGTCGATCCCCTTGGGGTTCACCGGCCCCGAGCCCGACGGGATGATCCGCGACCACGACGTGGAGAACCGATATGCGGTCACACCGAGTTGACTCATCAACGCGACGTCAGCCTCGTACCGGTGGTAGTGGTCGGCTGCCACGTCGCCGGTGTCACCGCCAAGAACCTTGCCTGGCGTGTGACTGAAGGTGTCCCAAATCGATGCGGTGCGCCCGTCCTGCGCCACTGCGCCTTCGATCTGGTACGCCGCGGTCGCGGTTCCCCAGATGAACCCGTCAGGAAATCGCAGACTGCCGCCATCGAGGTCTTGCGCATCGGTCGATTCGATCTGCGTCATCCCTTGACCGCGCCTTGCATGATGCCTCCGACGATTTGTCGCCCCAACAGGGCGAACACGATCAGAACGGGAAATGTGCACAGCAGCGTGCCGGCCATGATGACGGCTTGTTGCGGTATGTAGCCCGACCCCAGTCCGGCGAGGCCGATCTGTACAGTCGGGTTTCGGCTGGTCAATGCGATCAGCGGCCAGAAGAAGTCATTCCAGGCCGCGAGAAACGTGAGCATGGCGAGCACCGCCATCGCCGGTCTCGCAATGGGCAGCACGATAGAGCGAAAGATCCGGAAGGTCGATGCGCCGTCAACCCAGCCAGCTTCGAGCAACTCGGTCGGTACCGCATTGCTGAGGTATTGCCGCATGAAGAAGACGCCGAACGCGCTGACAAGCGTAGGCAATACGACAGACTGAAGGTGGTTGACCCAATGCAGCTTCGCGATAAGCAAGAACAGAGGGATGACACCGAGCTGCGGCGGAATGGCGATCGTCGCGACCGTGACCCCGAGTAGTACGCGGCTCCCCCGGAAATGAAGCTTGGCGAATGCAAAGCCGCTCAGCGTGCAGAACGCCACCGTGCCGAGAGTGATGGAGCCGGCAACGATGACGGTATTCACAATCGCCTTGAACAGGGGCTGTTCATGCAACGCGAGGCGAATGTTGTGGAAGACCGACGCATTGGGGACAAACGGTGGTGGAGTCTGTGCCATCTGGTAGTTGGTGTGGGACGCAATGATCAGCGTGTAGTACAACGGAAACACGGCAATGATCGTCACTAGGGCCAGCACCGCGTAGGTGTAGCGACCCGCCGTGAGTTGCTTTCCCGCTTTCGGCTTAGCCATTGCCGCCTCAGTTCCGACCGGAGCGGCCGCGCGCGAGCGCCGCGTTGATACCGACGAGAGCCAGGATGATGAAGAGCATCGTCCACGCGGTCGCCGCCGCCTGGCCGAGGTGGAAGTTCGTCCAGCCCTGTTGGTACATGAACAACGCGAGCGTCTGGAATTGGTGCTGGCCGCCGCCGTTCGTCGTGCCGTCGCCCGCGAACAGGTAAGGCTCGGCGAACATCTGCATCGCACCGATGGTGGAAATGACGATGGTGAAAAGAATCGTCGGCCGCAGGGACGGCACCGTAACGAACCAGAACTGCTGCCACCGGCTGGCGCCGTCAATCGCGGCCGCCTCGTACTGATCGGTCGGGATCGACTGCATACCAGCGAGATAGATCAAGGCGTTGTAGCCGGTCCAGCGCCAGGTGACGATCGCCGCGAGGGCGATCTGTGACTGCCAACGCGCGCCGTTTGTCCAGTAGATGTGGTGCACGCCGAAGAAGTGCAGCACCCAGTTGATGAGGCCATAGTCGCGGCCGAACAGCTCCGCGAAGATGAGCGTGCTGGCGACTACCGATGTCGCGTAAGGCATCAGCATCGCAACTCGAAAGAACGTCCGACCCCGCATCTTGTAGTTGAGAAGTTGCGCGAGCCCGAGCGCCATGCACAGCTGCGGCACGGTCGAGATGATGCCGATCGAGATCGTGTTTCGAAGGGCATTCCAGAAGAACTGGTTGTGCCACAACGCGACATAGTTGTGCAGGCCGAGCCACGTCGAGTGGTGCAGGTTTTCGAGGTTTACGTTGTGTAGTGAAACCCAACCGGTGTAGAGCAATGGGTACAGACCGAACGCGGCGAAGACCACGAAGAACGGCGCTACGTAGGCGTATGCGGCGCGCGAACCAAGTCGCCTCACGCGCCGCTTCGATTGCCGAGCCGGTGGCGCTGCGGCACGACGGCCAGAGCCGGCGAGCACTGTCATCCAAAGTCCTTCGCGATCGACCGAATGCATTCGAGACGTTATGCATGAAGCCGGCGGCATCGACGGAAAAGGGGGACCGCCGATGTCGCCGGACTTCACCGATGCAGTGCTCGCGCCAGGCCGGGCCGGCTGGCGCGAGCACTGCGATTCTTAGCTACCAACCACCTGCGCGATGTTGGCCAACGCTTCACTGAAGGCCTTGGTGGGCGCTTCGCCCTTGGTCTCCACATTGGCCAGCGAGGTGTCGACGTCACTTTGGATCTGCGTGTCGTACGGACCAATCGGCTGCTGCTTCAACTTGCTCGCGGAGCTGCCAAAAATCTGGCCGATCGGCGCGTTGTTGAAGTACACGCTGGTTGCAGCTGCCACCGCAGGATCCTGGGCGGCTGTCGATGACGACGGGAAGTGCTGCTGCGACGTCCACATCGTGATCTGCTGCGCAGGAGCGGTCAGCCACTCGGCAAGCGCCTCGGCGTCGGCCTGATGGGTCGATGTCTTGGGGACCCCGAGCCACGAACCACCCCAGTTAGCCGCGCCGCCGGGTAGGTTCGCGACGTCCCAGTCACCGGAGACGGCCTGCCCTGCTTCGGAGGTGATGTAACCGAGCATCCACGCCGGGCAGGAGATCGCCGCGAACTCACCGTTGGCGAACGCTTGGTTCCACGGGGTCGAGAACTGGCTGAGACCCGCAGTGATTTTCGCCTGCGCTGCAGAGGTTGCCAGTGTCCACGCCGTGGTTACGCCGTCAGAAGCCTTCACATCTGGCTTGCCAGACGTGTTGTCGTACCCCTCGGTGCCCTGCGTGACCGCCGCGTTGAAGATGCTCGCTGCGGAGTCGAGGAACGGCTTGTGCGTCTTCGCGACGTACTGCTTGCCGAAGTTGATGAAGCCCTGCCACGTCGACCACTGCGTGTCCAGCGACGCACGATCCGATGGCAGGCCCGCGGCCTTCAACAGGTCTGGTCGGTAGCACATCGCCTCAGGACCAGCGTCAGTACCAAGCCCAATCGTCTTGCCGTCGGTGGTGCTCGCCATCGCCCACTTCCAGGGGTAAAAGCTGCTCTTGAGCTGCGCACCCTCGGGAAGTGAGTTGAAGTCGACGAACTGGTCCGCGTGATTGGCGGTGACATCGGCAACGAATCCGATCTCGATGCCCTGAATGTCGTCGAGACCAGAACCGGCAGCGAGATGGGTCTGCAGCGCCTTGTAGTAGTCGCTCGACTGCTCGACGTCGTCTTCCTTGATGGTGATGTTCGGGTGCAGCTTCTCGTACTGCGCGTACAGTCCGGCTTCCTTGAAGCCGAAGGTGCCGAACAGCCCGATCGTGATGGTCTCAGGTGCGCCGCCGGCTGCTGGCGCGGACGCCGGTGCAGACGATGCTGCGGCGCTTGTTGCCGCGACAGGTGCGGACGACGGACCAGCCGCCGCACTGGACGGTGCCGCGCTCGTTGACGGTGCAGCAGCCGTCTTGGCCTTGGACGAGCAGCCGGCAACCGCGAGAGCGGCCACCGCGACCGCGCCTACGAGCGCGCGGTTTCTACGAGCCATGAACATGGATCCTCCTGGGGCCCACCACGTGAACCCGCTCTTGGAAGCCACCCGATTTGGGGACCTTCGAATCTGGTCTTACGTGGGCACGTTCCCACGTCAGCTGGCCATGAGTGTCGGAGCGACCGTGGGCGCTGTCAAGACCACGGAGTCAACGCAGGCAAGATCGACGCGATTTCGTTATAAGAAGGGGGTCCTTCAGGCTCATGCCGTGATTGCGAATTTGCGGGGTTAACAGACATGGCCATGGGAACGATCCCTGCCGGTCGCCTCCTCGCGGCCAAAACCGGACGGCTAATCGGACAGTAAAGGCACGATGTGCAGTTTCATGCTGGTAACGTGGGAGTTCGGGATCTTCCCGTCCAGAAACTCTCGCGGGCCGTGCATCACAGGCGCGCCCCAGGGAGTGTTCGTGGTCGACGAGGGCAAACTCTCCGCGGTTCTCAGCGATTTCGCACGCACCCTGGCCACCGACTTTCCGATCCAGCGAATCCTCGACCACCTCGTCGGGCGCATCGTCGAGATCCTGCCGATCACCGCAGCAGGCGTCACGTTGATCTCGGCAGGCAATGCGCCGCAGTACATCGCCGCATCGGACGAGTCCGCGATGCTGTTCGAGCGGTTGCAAACCGAGCTTCGCGACGGGCCCTGCATGTGGGCCTACCAACGTGGCGAGGCCATCTCGGTACCAGACCTCACCGCCGATACACGCTTCCCGCGATTCGCCCCTTCGGCGGTCGCGAGCGGCCTAGGCGCCGTTTTCACGTTTCCGCTTCGCGATGGTAGTGGCCGCCTTGGTGCGCTCGACCTCTACCGCGACGCACCTGGTGAGCTCGCCCCACACGACTTGGCGGCCGCCCAAACGTTAGCCGACGTTGCCGCCGCTTACTTGCTAAACGCACAAGCGCGCGAAGACAGCCGCACGACCTCCGAGCGGTTTCGACACGGTGCGCTGCACGACCCGTTGACCGGTCTGCCAAACCGACTGCTGCTACAGCAGCGGTTAGAACACGCCGCGCAACGTGCGCAGCGTTCGCACACCAACGCCGCGGTGCTCTTTGTCGACCTAGACCGGTTCAAACGCGTGAATGATACGCACGGCCACCACGTCGGCGACGATCTCCTGCGTGCGATCGCGCAACGGCTCGCCGCCGTCGTCCGACCTGGTGACACCCTTGCCCGATTCTCCGGCGACGAGTTCGTCTTTCTGTGCGAGGACCTGCAAAGCGCGGCGGACGTCGAGGCGCTCGCGATCCGCGTCGATGGCGCGTTTATGGAGCCATTCTCGGTTGGCGGAGTGCAGCTCGCAGTGACGGCGAGCGTTGGGATGGCCTTCGCCGGACCAGGGGAGGACATCTCCGACAAGCTTGTCGTCCAAGCTGACATCGCGATGTACCAGGCCAAGCGCAGAGGCGGCGGTGGGCATAAGATCATCGATTTGCGCGAAGCCTTGATGTCTGCCGATCGCGACAGCCTCGAGATCGAGCTACGGGCGGCGTTCGCCGAGGGGAGGCTCGACCTCGCCTACCAGCCGATCGTGCGCAGTAGCGACGGATCAATCACTGGCGTTGAAGCGCTCTTGCGCTGGAACGACCCGGTCAGAGGCGCGGTGCCGGCAATGACGATGGTGACCGTCGCAGAGCAGAGCGGCATCATCAGCCAACTCGGCGCGTGGGTGCTCGAGCGCAGCTGTCGTGTCCGTCGCGAGTGGCTCCGGACGAACCCCGGCATAACACTGGATCTGGCCGTCAACGTCTCGGCCCGACAGCTGATGAGCCCTGACTTCCGCGCGATCGTCGCCAGCGTTCTCGACAGGACGGAGATGGATCCAAGCTCGTTGATTCTCGAGGTCACCGAAAGTCTGTTTATCGAAGACTTCGACCATGCCATCGACTTGCTGACCAACCTCAGGGCGCTTGGCGTGCGGCTCGCGCTCGACGACTTCGGAACGGGATTTTCGTCCTTGAGCTATCTTCGGCGACTGCCCATCGACATCATCAAGATCGACCAGAGTTTCATTGCCGATATCGGCGAACTGTCGACCGGCAGCGCCGTCGTTGCTGCAGTCACGAATCTCGCCCATGTGCTCGGCCTCGCTGTCACGGCGGAAGGTGTCGAGACGCACGCGCAGCGCAACGAAGTCACCACGATCGGCTGTGAGTATGCCCAGGGCTACTTTTTCGCGAGGCCAACGAGCGCCACAGCCATTAGTGCCCAACTGCAGACAATGACAGCCTGACACCGGTTTCCTTACTAGTCCGGAATTCGAACCGCCAGCACGGTCACGTCGTCGTGGGGGCTCACTCCGACCATGGCCGACACCAGTTCGTCGCAGAGCTCTGCGACGTCCAGCGTTGCGACCTCGCGAGCAGCGGTCCGCAACCGCTCGAGACCGTGATCGAGGTCGGCGTTGCGAGTCTCGATCAGTCCATCGCTGTACAACAGCAGGGTGCTGCCCGCTGCTAACCGCAGCGACAAGTCGGCACGAGTGGTTTCCAGGCCCAGACCGAGCAGGAGGTCATTTCGAGTCTCGAGGATGACCGTCTCGCCGTCGGCGCCGACCACGAGCGGCGGTAGATGACCGGCGTTGCACCAACGAAGCACCAGCCCTCCGGCCGGATCAGGGTGCACCCAGCCGAAGAACGCCGTCGCAAGCACGTCGAGATCGAGGTGGGCGAAGAACACGTCGAGCCTCCGCAACACTTCACTCGGAACCATCTCGCGCGTGACAGCGAAGCCTCGCAAGAGGGTTCGCAGCTGCATCATTGTCGTCGCCGCGAGCGCATCATGACCAGCAACGTCACCCAGAACCAGTGCCGCGGTGCCGTCAGGCAGGATGAACGCGTCGAACCAATCACCTCCCGAACCGCTCGGGCTCGCGGCGCCGCGGTAGCGGCCGGCGAGCAGCAGATCCTCGGACCTGATCGACGCATCTGAACCCGCCAACGACAGCAGCCCGCTCGCGGAGTTCGGCGGTCGAATACTCCAGACCGGCTGCATCTGACGGCTCGGTGTGTACGCGCCGTCGTCGTGTGCGACGTCCCCGTTTGCAATCTGATCGCTGCTGGGGTTGGCCGTTTGTGGCGTCATGCCGTCCCTGACATTGGCGGCCAGCCTCGTCGAGCGTTCGAGATCGATGCCGTAGGCGGCCTCCTGATCGCTAAGCGGCGCGCCCGAGGCAACCGCTATGAGCAACCGAGCCATCGAGGTGACTGGGAGGCCCATCTCGTGGGCTTGGTAGGCGAGCTCAAGGCGCGCGCGATCCGCGCCGCAGCGATGCCATTGCATTAAAATGCCGGTCGCCTGCGCCTGGATTACCTGGGCCGCAGTTCCAGCGCTTGCGCCGCGGATCGCGCGGGACGCCGCCGCCTCATCGGCACGTCGAGTTCCGTTGCCTTTGCCGACGTCACGGTTCGCAGTCCGTAATGCCTGCGATGCTCCGCCTTGCGCGGCGCGCATGGCTGACCCGACCGTCGCGGACACGCCGGCGTCGGCGAGCTTTGTCCGCAGCCGCGCAGCGGTTGCGGTCAGGCCCTCAGCATCCGTATGCGCGAGGATGCCGAAACTGTCGACACCCAGTCGGGCGGCCAGGTCGTCGCCGCGGCTCCAACCGTGCAACACCTCTGCGACCAGCAACAAGACGCCGTCGGCGGCGACCTGGCCGTGACTCGCCCGAAGGCTCCGCAACCCGTTGATGCGAACGGCGATGATGCCGACGTCGTCCGCCTGCGAATCACCGCCACTGTCTGAACCGTCGGATACGGCGACCGCCCGCAGAAACCAACGGCGGTCCGCCAACCCGGTCAGCGGATCAAGGCCACTCTGCCAGGGGATCCCGAGCGTCGGTTCGAAATCAACCGAACCCGGCGACACATCCGCAAGCGCAGCAACGTCCGCGTCCGGCGCACCTTGCCCTGTGGCCGCCACTGCAGCCCACCTCCGCAGAAACGCTGTGCGGGATGCGTTGCCAGTTTCTGGAGCAACACGCTCGTCGCCGGTTGGCGCCGAGTCCAATCTGCCTCTGCTCAAGCCTCCATACGCAAATCGCGGGACGTGACCAGCTGAGCGACCTCGGAAGCAGTGAGTTCGTTCGCAAACGCGTACGCACGCAGACGCACCAATGCCGATGCGGGTGACAGATCGAGCTGGGCCATGATCATCCCGGTCGCTTGGTAGACCTCAACACGCGACAGTGACGCGACTTGCGCCCATTGCGCCACGGGATCGCCCCTCCCCGCTGCAACGCTCGACTCATCGACGAGGTCGAGCAGCACCTGCGCCGCGGCATCGGCGACCATGAGCGCGTCGGTTAGCTGTGCCGGCGACAGTGGACCGGGCACGGAGCGGAATAGGTCGAGGGCTCCAAGACCGATCATGCCGACCCGAATCGGCAGAGCAAAAACGGCTCGAACGCCGGCGCGTTCCGCGGCGTCCTTGAATGCGGGCCACCTAGGTTCGTCCTGGGCATGAATGTCGGGCACCAGCACCGGCACCATCTTCTCCGCCGCCTCGAGGCACGGTCCCTCACCCGCCGTGAACTGCAACGAATCGAGCAGCCTGGCAGCTGCGTCGCTCGCACCGAATGTTCCGCGACTCTCGCCTTCGTCGATGAGCGAGATGGCCGCAGCATCGACTCCCAACAGAGGCAGGCAAGCTGCACATAGCCGGTCTGCAGCAGGGGCACCGCGCTCACCCCCGACCAAGACGTCCTCGATAGCTGCCCTCATTTTGGGCGCCTCATCGTCGACTCATGGGCTGGGCCTGCGCGACGTTGCAAATGCAGTCGCGACGCAACTCGCTGGATGCCGTTGCCAGGCAGTAGCGCAATGCCGTCCGATCGTGGCGTGCGGAGTCGTGGCCGCAGGCACAAACAACGACTGGTTGCGATGGGAGCAAGGCATCAGGTGCCTCGATCAGCCGCTCGGTCATGCGCTCGCCGCCTTCGGTCAGAGGCTGACGCGCCGAGGGGCAAGGTCCAGACGAACCCAAGCACGTGGAACTATCCCATGATGGCACAAAAATATCGCAAACGGTGACGAACCGACGTGCCAAGCATTTGCCGACGAAAGGCGACGCAGACGTCGCGCCTCAGGTGACCCGGCGTTCGGTCTGGACCGAGCTCGGATCGATCTCGCCGCGCACGACCTCCATCGCCAGCTCACTGAGCTTGCGGTTGTGGTTGCGGGCATAACGGCGTAGCGCGTTGAAGGCGGTGTCCATATCAACCCCATTTCGCTCGGCAAGCACACCTTTCGCCTGCTCGATGACGACCCGGCTGTTGAGTGCGTGTTGTAGCTGCTCAGCCATCATCGCGCTGCGATGGGTCGAGCGCCGCTGCAAGATACCGATGGTTGCCACGTCGGCCAGCGCCTGCGCGAGCCGTCGATCGTTGAGGGGCACCGGATGTGGCGCACCGTGAAACATGTTCAACGCACCGATCGTTTCTGACCGAAGGCGCAGCGGAACGGCGGCCACCGACCGGAACCCGGCCGACATTGCGGCCGCAGCGAACACCGGCCAGCGGTTCTGATCGGCTTCGAGATCATCGACACTGACGGGCACGCCGCTACGCACGCAGTCGAGACACGGCCCGGCGTCGCTTTGCAGCTGGAGCACTTCGAGCAAGCGGGTCTCCTCATTGGAGGAGGCGACGACGGCGAGGTTGCCGCGCTGATCATCGAGCAGCAGGCCGGCAGCTGTCACGCCGAGCAGGTTCACGCACGCATCGACCAGTTGGTGCAGTAGATCGACGACGTCGTAATCATCGACAAGAGTGTCGGCCAGCACAACGAACGTTTCCGCGAGCAACTGCTCGCGGTCTCGGTCCTGGGCCGATCCACCGGCCACATCACCGCTACTCATTGATCCTCCACCGAAAAACGAAGACGACGCGCGACGACATCCGTCGCTACGTCAACTAACGGTCGACCGAGCGCGAACGCACGCGCGCGAAGCATCAGGAACGCTTCCTCCGTTGGGATCTCAAGTTGAACCTGCACGATGCCGGTGGCCTGATGCACTTGGAGCTGGTAGGTCGAACGGGCGTCGGCATTGTCGGAGAACAGGTCGCCGGTGGGATCAATGTCCAGGAGCGCCAAGGCAGCCGCGTCGGCAGCAAGCAGCGCCGCGCGCAACTGGCCGTCGCGAAGCGGCCCGGGAACGCTTCGGTAGGCGTCGAGCACTCCGACGTTAATTGCCCCGATTCGTAGCGGAAATGCAAATACCGCACGGACGCCGGCAGCTCCCGCACCCTCGAGGAACGCGGGCCAGCGATCGACCACGATGTCATCTGGGGTCCGCAGGTCAGGGACCATGACCGGTGCGCCGAACTGGGCGGCGTCGACGCAAGGGCCCTCGCCCAGGGTGAATTGAAGGTCCTCGATGCGCGCCGAGACGTCGTCAGTGGCACATACGACGCCACGGTTGCCGGTCTTTGTCACCATAGAGATACCTGCGCCGCTGATGCTGAGCATGTGCACAGACAGTTGGCAGATCCGGCGTGGGACGGAATCGTGTTCCGGACCCGAGTCATCCAACTGGCGTGCCCACCCATCCAGGTCATCCGTCCCCCTGCGCCGGACAAAGGCGCCCGGTTCGGCTCAAGCATGCACCAGCCACGAACCGAACGCGAGCATCGCGGTCATCCGAAAACGCCCGATCGCGGCGATATCTCCCGTGGCTACTTGGCATACAGCTGACCGTCCGACCCCTCGGCGACCGTGATACGGCGCAGCCCGCGGGCCGCCGGGCCGACCTCGACCGCGCCGGTGTTCGAGTTGAACTCCGAACCGTGGCAGGGACACACGAACCGCACCCGCTGCTGGTCATAGCCGACGGTGCAGCCAGCGTGTGGGCAGACGGCGTCGAAACCGAGGAAATCGCCAGCCTTGGGTTGGACGACAATGGCCGGGTCACCAGTGGCCGGGTCCTGAAATGACGCAGCACCAGCAACCGGGACGGCGGTTGCTGGGCCAATCTTGCTCCCAGCCGGCTTTGCAGCGGTCGGCTTTGCAGCGGTCGGTTTCGCAGTCGTCGGGGTTGCCTGCCTCGCTGTCGGCGAAGCTGATGAGCTCGCCGTCGGTGCGGCAGCGCTCGGTGATGAGCTAGCGGCCACTGCCGGCGACGCACCGCCGGACACTGGACTGCCTGAAGTCGCAGACGATGCCGCAGGGCTGCTAGCTGCACCTGAGTTCAGTCCATTCGACAGCTCGTCCGACGACGGTGCTGGCGAACCGTTGTTGAAAAGGCGGCCCAACCCAGCAGCCGCGCCGGTACCAAGAACCGCAGCCGCTGCGGCCGCGAACGTGACAGCGCCAAGGACCCGCCGCCGGTCGACGTCAATAGGCGCACCCGACCACGACTGTCGAGCGGCGACGACGTTAGCCACGAGTGCATCGAGGGAAAGCAAGCCGCCGCCGCCGATGATGAACGGCATC
>DATCFU010000255.1:0-5187 GCA_036509315.1 Acidothermaceae bacterium | reverse complement strand
GCCGCGTTGACGCGCGTTCGGTCCTGCCGATGCGCGGATGTGGTTCGACGCGTCGATCGACCGTCAGATGGCGAGTAGAGAGCGGAGCGCACATGCACGGGGCTAGCTCGTCGCCTCGGCTTGAATGCGCACGGCGTCGACGACCTTGAAGGGGAGTTGGTTGACGGCAGCGACCGCGGATGGCAGCGGGTCGCATCCTTGGGTTGGCAGGGCGGGCTGGTCGAGGTGACCGTCTGCTTCGACGAAGACGAACCAGGGGTAGCCGTATTGCGATCCCATGGCGCAAGCAGCAGTAGCAGGTTGTGACGGTACGCGAAGTTGCGCTATCAGCTGGGTTGGAACGCCGTACGCGACTTTGGCGACTTCAACTTGCCACACGCCGAGTCCCGCGTAGGTGCGAGTTACAAGTGCGCATCGAACGACCGCGCGGATCGCGGCCGATGGTGATGGCGGCGGACGGGAGCCCGATCCTTGCCAGTCAATGAGTCCGGGGTCGCCGTGCACAACGTCGGGGCAGGTGACGGTCACACCTGGCTCGGGTGTCGCCGCGACAGTTGACCCGACCGGCGGAGCAGCGGCTTGAATCGGCAAGTCCGTTGCGCTGGTCGGCGCGAACATAAGCGGGGTTGAGGCCGTGGGTGCGGGCGGGCTACCAGCCGCGTCGCCGCTGACGGCGGCAAGCACGCACGTCACACATGGCTGAATCGCTCCGTCTTCAGCGGCGGTGGGAATGTCAGCGGTCACCGTGAACGATCCGCTCGCGTGGCCGGTGTCGTCGGTGATCAAGAACGGCATCTCGGGCAGGCCTGTGCCGCACCCGAACGGGTTGACGTCGGCTGCTGTTGCGCATTCGGACAACCAGACTTTGTCTTCGGGGTGAAGGCCCGCCACGGTGACCTGAACCGTCTGCCCGTCCATGAGACCTGTCGCAGGTGTCACGGTGATCGTCGCGGCGGAGGACGCCGACCCAGGCGCGTTCGCGACGATCGCGGCGAGTAGTTGGACTAGCCCATTCGACGCGTAAGCGTGCACTCCGGTGTCGCTCCACACCAGGTTGCAGCCCCCTTCAAGGTCGAGCCGAATAGTGCTCGACGGACCCGCGCCGACGAAAACCAGCACGTCGGCCTGCGCCGGGGCGGGGCAGTCGGGCTCGTCATTGGTCGGGGCGAGCGCGTTCAACGACGGGACCAGACTGGTCAGGGTGGCTCCGGTGAAGCGCGTTCAACGACGGGACCAGACTGGTCAGGGTGGCTCCGGTGATCTGCACCAGAACCGGTGGCGGTTGGCTGCTGCCGTCGGTGGTGAACAGGACGTACTGGCACAACGTCGCCAGCGTCGGAGAACCAGCCACGAAAAGCCGACCACTGGGCGTGGATGATGTCGACCCACTCGGCCAGCCCGCCACCGCCGGACATGCATGAGCCGGTGAACTCACCGGAATCGACGACGCCGACCCCGCGGCGGACGAACTCACCTGAACCGGCGACGCCGAGCCGACGGCGGGCGAGCTGACGGCGGGCGAGCTGACGGCGACCACGGACCCGGATGCTGACGCAGCGCCCGGCGAACTCGACGACGCGCACGCCGACATGACCATCGCCATCGCCAGCAGGCCCACCGACGGCACGGCATCGCGCATAGGTCGACCTCCTACCGGCTTCGACGCATCCGAATCAGCTGGCGTTGCACCATCCTGACACTTGGCCGCCAGCAACCTCAGATGACGAACCCCGACGCTTCAACATCCTGTGATGCCGCATTGACGCGCGTTCGATCGTGCCGATGAGCGCGCGTTGCACAACAGGTGTCGCGGGAGCGCATGCTGTTGTGGGGCATCACTTTTGAAGGCATCCCTGATCCGGTCTTGCACCACCTCCGGTCGACACATCGCCCGGTGCCGGAACTGACGGAGTCCCCGCTGCTTGACGAGGTCGATGACAATGGCGAGCTACAGATCGTCGGGGTTTGGCTGGGTGGCCAGGGCGGTCCGAGGACCGGCGTCAGCGTGATGATCTTCGCTGGTGAGTCTGGAGGTGGTCCGAATGGCGCACCACACTGACGGCCGCGCTCGGTCGGTGAGGCGGGCCACTTTCCTGAGGTGCGCCGCGATTGCGACGCTTCCGTTTCTGCTCGGGGCGTGCACGAGCGGCGGGTCGAAACCACATTCGCAGCCCACTGGGGTGGCTACTTCAGCCAGCCGGGCCGCGTCGACTTCGATATCGCCAGCGCCAACCGGCGGGCCGTCGACCGCGGCGCCTGGGACAGCGACCGCCGCCGGCTCATCGGCGCCGATGGGCTACCGGGACGCGTGCGCGAGCGAGGGAGGAGTCTGTGTATCCAATGACGTTGTGGGCTCTGTCCCCGCGACGCTGATGCGAGCTCTACGCTTCCCGGTACTTCGGGCTGGCCAGGCCTGCCCGGCAACACCAGGCAGCGAGGTCGACACCCCCGATTTCGGCGGCATCGCGCTCGGCACCGGGCCAGTCCGGCCGATCATCGCCGGCGAGCCGGTCAACGACGCACAGCGCGGCATCGCCGACCTCATCAACCCCACCAGCGTGCCCCCATGGCTCGGGGTCAAGACGCTGTGGTTCAGCGTGCCCACTTATCAAGGTCCGTTCATCATCCGAGCCACCCGCCTCGACGGGGTGATCGTGATGGGCGAGGGACCTACGGTTGGCACGCTCGTCGTGCCACCGGGCCCGACCCTGAACGGCGGCCCGGGATGGCGAACTGCGCCTGGAGGCACCTGGGTGATGGCGCCAGGGTGTTACGCATGGCAGGTCGACGGCCTCACGTTCAGTTACGTCATCGTCGTTCGCGCCGTTCTCTCATAGCGCGCGGTCACCAACGAATACGGCGTAGCGAGTTGTGGGACGCACTCTCGACGGATTCCTTCCGATCGTCGAAGGCCGCCGACCCGCAGGCCAAAATGGGCGCGGTGGTCCACCGACAGATATTGAGCGTCGAGTAGGGGTCGGAACTGACCCGTTCGGGTCGTTCGCGTCTATCGCGTACGCAGCCGTCGACACATACAGGTCGAGGATCAACCTCACCTGGCGCGACGCGGGTGCGGCTATTCGGTGGGCTTGGTGTTGTGGCAGCCGGGTCGTGAAGGGTGTCTCCTCCCCGGGGCGGCTGACGGGGTGGTGGTTGGCAACCTTTGCGCCAGCCGAGGACTCTTGTTGGCTGTGAGCGATGACGTCGTCGAGCCTCGGCCGAGCCGTGATGAGCTGGCGGCGGTGCTGTATCACCGGCACCGCGCGGAGCTTGTTCGGTTGGCGTATGGCTTGCTGGGTGATCGAGGCGACGCCGAGGAAGTCGTCCAGGACGCGTTCGCTGCTCTCTTGAGTAGGTGGTCGTCGCTGCGTGACGTCCATTCAGCGCCGAGCTACTTGCGGACCGCGGTGGTGAACGGGGTGCGCGGGCGGTGGCGGCGCCGCAGGGTGCGCGAACTCGCTAGCAAAACGTTGCGCCGCGACCCCACTCCGACTGAAAGAGATGTTGTCGAGCAGTCGGTGGTACTAGCTGCCGTCTCCCAGTTGCCGACGCGCAAACGCGCGTGTGTGCTACTTCGCTACTACGCGGACTTATCCGAGGTGGAAACGGCATTAGTGCTCGGCGTCTCGGTCGGCACTGTGAAGAGTCAGACCTCCAAAGCGCTCATCCAGTTAGCGACGCTGATCGAGCCGGAACAATCAGAGGTGAACCGATGAGCAGCCCCCTGGACGACTTCGCGGCACGGTTGAGTACCCGGCTGCATGAGTCACTGGACGCAGTGCCGGTCGATGGCCTGCCCTGGGTGGACGCGCAGCCTAGGGCGGTTGAGCGTGCGCGGCGACGGCGGCGCTTTTGGGCCAAGGCATCAGCGTCGGTACTTGCCGCGACCGCGGCGGTGACCGTGGTGATCGTTGTGGCGCAGCCGGGTGGGCGACGCCCGGTGACCCCAACCCAACCCCAGATACTGAAGGTGCTGGCCACTGCCGCTGTCGGCGGGACCGACCCAGCCGAGCTCGCTGCCGGCGGCGGTTGGGTGTTCGCCGGGCTGTGGGATTCGGGCCAACTACTAAGGCTTGACCCGACCACGTTGAACACCACCGCAACGCTGCAGGTCGGTACCGCCCGCACTGGACCGCTGTCGGTTGCCTACGGTGCAGGCGCCGCGTGGGTGCTGAACATAGCCGACGCAGGATTGTGGCGGGTCGATCCTGCGACGATGACCGCGACGTTGAAGGTCACGTTGCCCGGCCAACCATCGCAAGTCGCGGTCGGCGACGACGCGGTGTGGGTGACCGTGTGCTGCACATCTGTTGACGACTCGACCAGGCAGCGGCTGCTGCGGATCGACCCAGCCACCGGCGCGATCACCGGCTCACATGTCGTGGCCGGGGACGGTGAGACCGTTCCGCTCGCGATCGGGCCAGACATCGTGGTCACCAGCCACAACGGACCGGTCCTGGTCATTGACCCCAACACCATGAACGTCGTCCGCACACTGCCTGACCTGTGCGCCGGTTGCGAAGAGACCGCAGGACTAGTCGCCGGCGACCAAGGCATGTACGTGACCTCGGCGGCCTCCGTGGTGCGATACGACCCCAAAAGCGGGCACCTGCTCGCCACTTCCCCCGACATCCCTGACATCGACGCACCGCTCAGCGTCCAACCCGACGGCATCTGGTTTTCCGGGACAGGTCGCGTGCTACGGCTCGACCCAACGTCGCTCGCCATCACTGCACAGGCACCCGTCGCAGCCAGCGCATATCTCGTCGAGCTAGCTCATTCGATCTACGTCAGCCTCCAAGGAACGATCGACAAACTCGGTCCCGCGAACTGACGCACCGCACACCCTCAACCTGCGGACCCTTCGGCGCAATGTCCGCTTCTGCCGCGACGTGCGCGCCTCGCTGATGAACACCTTCTGTTGTGGACAGCGGCGAGCCGGTCACGTTGCGCGTTAGGACCGGAGGGCGTCACCTGCATGTGGAGACCCCGTTTGATGAAGCGGCGTATCCATGGACGCCGGCTGGTCTGACCCTGATCGCACTGGTGATGGTGATGTCGTTGTGGCGCACCTCCGCGTGGCTGGCTCGGCGGCGTCAGCGATGGCTGCCGGCTGAGCTATCGCGGACGCGTCGTTGACGTGTCGCTCACGTCGCGTTTGGGGCGCGTCGGTGCCAAAGCACCCAC
>DATCFU010000254.1:0-11399 GCA_036509315.1 Acidothermaceae bacterium | reverse complement strand
CCACCGCCTACACGATCCTCGGCGAACGGATCGCACCCAAGCTCCTTGACATCTACCTCGGACGCACCGGCGTCAAATCCCAACAGAGCGAAGAGGAGCTACCACGCTGGGGGTCGAACGTTTTCGAGCCCCAAGACGCCGAGCACGACCGCGGCGCGCACGGGTCCTTCGATAGCAAGGCACACGCCCGCGACCCGCAACTGTGGATGTCGATACACCGACGCGTCCTCATCGGCGGCGGCCTGCTTTTATCCGCGGCGACGGGACTCCTCACGCGGCGCCGTCGCGGATAACCGCGCAGCTCTCGACAGACCGCCGGTCACCCGGACGGCCCGCTCCGTGCGAGCCGACGTGGAACGCCACATCGAGGATCGCCAAGGCGGTGGGACCGGCAAGCTCCGCGATCGGTCATCGGCGAACCGATCACGGCACCCCACGGAGCAGAAGGCGTGATCCACGCCCCCGTACGCACTGCGAATGGTGTTCGCGTCCAGGCGCACCGTCATTCCGCACACCGGGTCAACGGCAGTTTGCTCGCGTCCGGGCGGTGCCCTGGTAGAAGCTGAAGCTGAGCAGCGCCGCGAAGACGAGTGCGTAGATGATGGCAGTGCCGATGTCGCTGGCGCCGGAGGTGTAGGGGCTGCCAAACCCTCGGCAGTCGACCAGATCAACACACTCATCACGATCGCCGCCAAGTAGGTGAACTCGCGTGCGAACCCGATGATCACCGCCACCCCGATGAGGGATTCCAAGACGGCGACCAGGTAGGCGAAGAAAAACGGATGCGGGCTTTGCAGGTTCGTCCGGAAATGGAACCACAGCTTCAACCAGCCCGGCTGCCCGTCAGCTTGGCCGGCGATGGTCGCCTGGTAGCCGTCGCGGAAACCCGGAAGCCACTTCAGCACCGATCCAGATGAGACCCTCCCAAGTCAATGGTCTGCCACAAACGGCTGGACGATGCAATGCAAGTCGCCCCGGGTGGCGCAACTCAAACAATCCGCGCCGTCAGCTTTGCGCCGGAGAAAAGCGTTAGCGCGAAAAGTACGTCAGCATGTAACGCTGTCGCGCCCGGATCCTCCGCGCTCGCGCAGGAAATACGCGCTCACGAAGAGCCCGAGACGCCGACAAATCCTCAAGGAAAGCGCGGCGTGCACGCAGTCGCCGCCTCTGCTCATCTCGATCCGTGCGGCACAATGTGCCCTCAGCGACGATGAACAAACGAACGCCTGGCGATTCGACGAGGCGAGTTGGTAGCCCGGTGGTGGATCGCTGGTGGCGATCTTCACGGAGTCGTCAGATTGGTTCTGGACACTTATCTCACGTTTGCGGTTCACCCGTTCGGCGGACGCGTCGGTGGTTCGCGAAGGAATGCGATGAGCCGAACACTCGACCGGGCAGCGTCTCACCAGTTGCGCTCACTGCTGTTTCTGTCGGGAATCTTCGCGGCCGACGGTGTGGTGGCTGGCCTCGCGTTCCACAACACGCTTGGGGCAACACTGGCGGGCACGTACCTCGTTGGCATCGCCGTAGCCGGGCCAGTGTTGATGTGGCGTCGCAAAATCTGATGCAGTCGCGTCACTGCCACGGATCTCGGGTATGCGGGTGAGCTACAAGCATCCCTGGAACGAAGGGCCCTGGTGCAACACCTGATCGTCACCTACGGCTATCTCGGGATCGTTGTCTTGATGTTGGCCGAGGCGGCATGCATTCCGATTCCCTCGGAGGTGGCGGCCCAGCGATGGATCCCTTGCGGTAAGCGAAATCCGCCAAACGGCTCTGATGGCGTTGCGTGATCGCTATCGATGTCGACTATGCGTGAGCTATACGCACCGCTGGAAGGAAGGACGCTGGTGCAACACCTGATCGTCACCTACGGGTATCAGCGATTTTTGTCCTGATGTTGCACGACGTGGATCGAGCGCAAACAATGGTTCGCACGCCACGTCGCAACGTCGGTGTTCTCGGCCGTCTCCTGCCCGTCATCTGCTCCTTCATCTCGTTGCCGGCCGGATTCGCCGCGATGCCTGCCCTTCGGTTCGGGGTGTACACGGTGGCCGGTTGCCTGCCATGGACTGTGGCCTTGGCGTGGATCGGATATGCCATCGGCGCGAATTGGCGGCACGTCGCGAACGGCTTTCACGGACCGACCTACGCGATCGCCGCAGGCGCACTCCTCGCTGTCCTGATTGGACTTTGGTTCGTTTGGCGTCGACGCGAAGTGCCGACATAGGCCCCGACGTCGGCTGGACCCGTTCGGCAGTTAGACGTTAGAGGCGGCCCCGAATGCGGTCGCGCCAGGGGCGGCCGTCTGGGTCGTACACGAATCTGAGCAGCAGCGATGCCCACGCCCGCTGGACGCGGGTCACTTGGGTCAACTGGTGGGGGACGACCCGGCCGGGTGGCCGGGGGCTGCTCTGCCCGCCGCGGTGCCACGCAGCGAGCGCGTCCGCCTGCTGCTTGAAAGCTTCGAAGGCCACTTTCGGGTCGAGCAGGTCATCGTCATCGCCGTCGTCGCGGTCGAGGTGCTCGCGCCACAGACGTAGCCGGAGGTCTCGGGCGAAACTTCGCGCGCCGTCCCCCAAACCGGCCGGGTCGTGGGGTTCTCGGCTGTCGCGGTCTGCGTCGAGCACCGCAATGGACAGCTCGCTGTCGTGGCTCCACGAGCGGCGGTTGAGGTTGTCCGACCCCACTATCGCCCAGACGTCGTCGACGATCACCGTCTTGGCGTGCACGTACACCGGGATGCCGGAATGGTTCTCCAGGTCATACAGCGCAAACCGAGCACCGCCCGCGGCCGCGCACGCGCGCACAGCGTCGTGTCTGCCTAGCACCTCAGGCACCCGGGAAACACCGTCGCTGTCGGGGTAGCGGGGCACCACCACGATGACGCGCAGATTCTTGTTGTCGCGCAAAGCGCAGGCGACCATGTCAGAGACCGGATGTGACCAGAAGTACTGGTCCTCCAGGTATACCAGGGCGCGGGCTCGCGCGAAGGCCTTGCGGTAGGCGTGGGCGATGCTCCGCTCCCCGTGCGGCGCGAACGGGTACCGCCGCAACCGCGCCGGGTAGGTGCGCAGGACTTGGATCGCGTGGCTGCCACGGCGTTGCTCATCGTCGGCTATCGGCGGCGGCAACGGCCGGCCCGTCATCGCCCCGATGTGGTAGGCGCGGTCGTAGAGTTGGCGTATCGGGCTCGGAACGTCGAAGACGCTGCTGCCGTACCAACGCTCACGAAAAGTGTGCTCAAGGTCGTGAACCGCAGGACCGTGAACCTCGGCCTGGATGTCGTGCCAGGGCGGCCGCGGCCCGTAGGCTGCGGCGAAGTCCATCGGCTGCGGATCGCCTTCGTGCCGCGAGTCATCACCCCGGCCGTACCCGAGATCGATGCCCCCGACGAACGCGACATCGCGATCCGGGGACCCGGGGTGTCGAACGACGACCAGCTTTTGATGATGGCTTCCCGCTCGGCGCGTCCGCGCATCGAGCAACACTTGACCGCCGTCCTCGTCAATGCGTCGGACGAACTCCGCGTTCGCCGCCTCGGACTGCTGCAAGATCTTGGGTTGCGAACGCCACAGCAGACCAAAGACGTGGACCCCCCGGTGAGCGGCCCGGCCGAGCACCTCACCGACCTCCGACCCCGGGCCGCCCAGGCGCTCCGTAAAGTCGCCGCGAAAGTCCAGGAAATACACCTGGTCGCCGGCTGTGGTCGCTTCGAGCTCGGCGCACAGCCGAGCGAAATAGGTTCGACCGTCGATCAGCGGCACAACCAGGTTGCCGGTGGTGAAAGCGCGCAGGTCAGTCCACGGGTTCGCCCGGTCACCCTCAGCCAGGAACCACGAGAGGATCGCCAGGTCATCCACCGGATTGTCAGGGGCGTCTTGTTCAAGCGGGTCCCCGTTGGTGCCGGGGGCGTCGGGAAGCATCCCCGGATTGTGCACCCTCCCCAACGGTCCGCGACGCGCAACATCGGTAACACCGGGCCGTCTGCGCTAAGTCAACCCCCCACCCCGCTCTGACGCGCCGGTTTGACGGCCCGATTCGATGGGCACATCGAGGCGCACCGAAAGGGACCCGGCGCGAGCATCCGCCGGGTCCCTTTGTGCAGTTGCAACTCGTTGGTGCCGATGCACCGGCGCGGCTACCAGGAGTGCCGACGACCACCGACAGCTCGCCCCGCGGATCCCAGCAGGAACAACACGAGTCCGACCACAAGCACCACGATGCCAAGCGTCCACAAGATCGGATATTGGCGACGAATCCGATGATGAGCAGAACAACACCGAGAACCATCATGATCGTGCCCCTCCTGAGCTGCGGCCTAACCGCAAATCATCGGTGCGTGGCTGGTGCCCCGGGATTCTGCGTTCAACACTTGCCATCGCCGGCGAGGTTGGTTGAATGCTCGTGCTGGGTAGTTGGTGGGAATGTCACTGTCGCTACGACCACAGCATCTGAACAGGTATCGCGAGATCGCCGCGCTGCTGGCCCGCCATGGCCGGATCGGGGTCTAGTGATCGTCGCAACACGGTGGCGGCTCGAACTAGTGCAGTGGAATTCGTGTTCAGCGGATGACGGCGTGGACGGTCTCGGATAGCGATGTGTCGGTGTTCGCGGCCCAGGTTTGGGTGGCCGCGGCGAGGGCGAGCGCGCTGCGGTAGAGGACCTGTTCGCCTCCTTGGCGGCTGATCAGGGTGTGCAGGGATCGGAAGGCGCGTCCCTTGCGGGCGAGCACGAGGATGTCGTTCGCGGCGCGTTCGCCAAGCCAGTGTCCTGCCGGAAGACGAACCTGTTCGCCGAGCTTCTTGGGTGCCTTCGGGTCGTCGCCTGATAGCCAGTCGTCGAGCAGTCCCAATGCCAGTCCGATGCAGCTGGCGACGATTGCCACCGTGTTGTCCGTGCTCTGGTTCGCTGCCCGTTCCAACGTCGCCGCCTCGGCAGGCGCGAAGACCGGCGCGTGCGCGCCGTCAGCGACTCGGCGCCAACCAGTCCTGACCGACGCGCCGTGCTGGTCGGCGACGTAGCAGGCGCCAATCGCACGTTCTATTGCGACGCGCATCATCCCGCGCATACCCAAACAGCTGCCGGGCATCAACCGCTGGGAGGACCAGCTCCGAGCGGGCATACCGCAACACCTCCCGGCCAGCCGTGCCGTCCCAACCCTGCGCGTCCACCAGCGCCATCGCCGCGCGGAAGCCCTCCACGGAGCCAAGGCCGCTGCGCACCCGGCCCGGCGATCCGGCTTGATCGATCATGACTGCCTCCCATCACGCGGTCACACCGCGGTCCGGGACCCACAGTCCTCAGCAGGGCTTCCCTAAAAGCTGACCCTTTCGGCCGGCAGCACCCACGCAGCGGTACTGTTACCGAATCGTGACCTACAAGACCACAGCGCCCAGCACGCGGAGCGGTCGTTATCCCCGGCCTCGGGCGTTCGGCGCGATGCACAGATCGATCTGTCCGGCGCGTACCAATCCCGTGCATCCGCCGTTGGGCATGATCGAATGCAGCTGCATCCGGTTCAGGGTGCGAGAACGCCGTGCCGAGCGACTCTCGGGTGCTCGCACTTCTCGAACGGCTCAACTGCCACCGACCAAGGGATGAGGCCGGTTCTGTTGCTGTAGGTGGTCGTGGGTGTGCCAGGCTGGTGGCGTGACCGCTTCGTCCGAGTCGGCAGCACTAAGCGCTGAGCATGCGCGGCTGGCCGCTTCGCCTGATGCGTCTAGCCCTTGGCGGCTGTGGGGGCCGTACGTCAGCGGCCGGCAGTGGGGAACGGTGCGTGAGGACTATTCCGCCGACGGCGACGCGTGGGCGTATTTTCCGTTCGAGCAGGCGCACCGGCGTGCCTACCGTTGGGGAGAGGACGGTCTCGGCGCGTACTGCGACCGGTACGGTTTTCTCAATATTGGCGTGGCGCTGTGGAATGGCGCTGACCCGTTGTTGAAGGAGCGCCTGTTTGGTTTGACGAACGCGCAGGGCAATCACGGCGAGGACGTCAAGGAGTACTGGTGGGCGCTGGATGGCACGCCCACCCATTCCTGGGCCCGCTGGCTGTACCGCTACCCCCAGGTCGCGTACCCGTACGACGAACTGCGTCAGGAGAACGCCCGGCGAGGTAGGGCCGATCGCGAGTATGAGTTGGCCGACACCGGCGTGTTCGATAACAACCGTTTCTTCGACGTTACGATGACGTGGGCCAAAGCGGGCCCCGACGACGTGTGCCTGCTCGTCGAGGCCACCAACCACGGGGTGGAAGCGGCACCGCTGCACCTGCTGCCGCAACTGTGGTTCCGTAACACATGGGCCTGGGGACGCGACCCGCGCAAAGCCCAGCTGCGTGTCGTCGATGGGGGCGACGATGGCGTGGTGGCCGTCGAGTGCGAGCACGCATTTCTCGGACGGTATGTCGTCGCGGCCAGCTGCGAGAGCGGCGTCGCCGGCGAGGTTCTCGTCTGCGACAACGAGACGGACGCGGTCTCGCTGTTTGGTGCGGTACGCAACGCGTCGCCGTTTCCCAAGGACGGCATTAACCGCCGCGTCGTCCACGGCGAGTCCGGTGCAGTCAATCCCGACGGCGTCGGGACGAAGGCGGCGTTGTGGTGGCAGTTCGACAGCGTCGCGCCTGGTCAGACAGTGCGCGTCCGCGTGCGAATGGCACGCCAGGCCCCCGACGCCGCGGGGCTCGGTGACAGTTTCGATGCTGTGCTGGCGGCGCGCCGTGCGGACGCTGATCAGTTCTACGCCGCCGTGCTTCCGGCAAGACTCGACGACGAGGGCAAGGCGATCGCGCGTCGAGCCTTCGCGGGGCTGTTGTGGGGCAAGCAGCTGTACCGCTACAGCGTGCAGCAGTGGCTCGAGGGCGATCCGGCTCAGCCGGCGCCTCCGCCGCAGCGGATGGCTGGACGCAACGCGAAGTGGACGCACCTGGCGCTGGCCGATGTCATTTCCATGCCCGACGACTGGGAGTACCCATGGTTCGCCGCGTGGGATCTCGCCTTCCATTGCGTCACGCTCACGTACGTCGACCCCGCGTTCGCCAAGAACCAGCTGCTGCTGTTGTGCCGCGAGTGGGCGATGCACCCCGACGGGCAACTTCCGGCGTATGAGTGGGCGTTCGGCGACGTCAACCCGCCGGTACACGCGTGGGCGGCCTGGCAGGTGTTCCTCATCGACGGTGCCCGCGACCACGATTTCCTCGCCCGCGTCTTCACGAAATGCGTCTTTGCGTTCGGCTGGTGGGTCAACTGCAAGGATCCCAACGGCTCGAACCTGTTCGAGGGCGGTTTCCTGGGGATGGACAACATCAGCCTGTTCAACCGTTCGCAACCCCTGCCATCGGGTTGTCGGCTTGAGCAATCCGACGCCACGAGCTGGATGGCGTTCTTTTGCCTCACGATGCTGAAGATCGCGGTGGAGCTCGCGCACGATAACCCGATCTGGGATGATTCCGCGACAAAGTTTCTCGAGCATTTCCTGCTCATCGCTCGCGCCGTCCGCAGTTTCGGTTCGCACGACGTCGAGTTGTGGGACGACGACGACGGCTTCTTCTACGACGTATTCGTCAGCGCCAACGACACGCACAAGCGGCTCCGGGTGCGTTCGATGGTGGGTCTGCTTCCCTTGTTGGCGGTGGCGCGGTCACCGGCCTGGTCCACCAACGCACTGCCGGACCTGACGTCACGCCTGGCGTGGTTGCGCAAACGACGACCCGCGATGCTCGACGGCCTGCTGCAGCGCGCGGACGGCGACGTGTCGGACGACGGAAGCAGCGACGGCGGGTCGTGTGAGCAGCTGCTGAGCCTGGTGGACCCACAGCGGCTTGTGCGGGTCGTCGCGCGCATGCTCGACGAGGCCGAGTTCCTTTCACAGCACGGCCTTCGTTCGCTGTCGGCGGCCTACCGACAGCCGTACACCCAGCGCGTCGACGGGCAGGAGATGTCCATCGACTACGAGCCGGGCGAGTCACGCACCGCGCTGTTCGGGGGTAACTCGAACTGGCGTGGGCCCATCTGGTTCCCGGTCAACGTGTTGCTCGTGGCAGCGCTGCGCGAGTACGGCTCTTACTTCGGCGACACGGTCACAGTGGAGTTCCCTAGCGGTACCGGCGACCGTGTCACCCTCACCCAGGCTGCGCAACGGGTGGAACAACGGCTGGTCTCCCTGTTCCGGCGCGGTTCCAGTGGCCGACGCCCGTGTGACGGATCCCGCATCGAGGCCACCGACAACCCGCTGTGGCGTGAGCACATTACCTTCAGTGAGTACTTCGACGGCGATACCGGCGAGGGCCTGGGCAGTTCTCACCAGACCGGATGGACCGCACTGGTCGCCCACCTGTTATGTCAGGACGCGAAGTCCTAGCAATGCCGATGGCACGAACAACTCGCGTGTGACCGACGGCCCTCATAACACTTGCGGTGAGTGAACAGTGGGCGTGCGTGCACGTTGCGAACTGACCGCGTGCACCCTACCGACCTTCAGCCCCACGGTGTGGGAATAGTCGCACCATCGCAACGCGAAATCATCACAGCCGAGGTCCGGAAGTTGCAGGGCCGATGCGGCGGTTCGGACGAGGCGGTGGCTGTCGGATCACGTCGGCTGTGTGCGGGTCAATCAGCGGAGCAATTGGCGCAGGACGTCCTGCATGATGCCTCCATGCCGGAAATAGTTGGCCTCACCGGGGGTGTCAATACGCACGACGGCGTCGAACTCGGCGGGGTCGCCGTCGGTGGTGGCGGGCACCTGCACCGTCTGTGGGGTCCATGAGTTGAGGGGCGGTGATGCCGTAAGGTCGAAGGTCTTTTCACCGCTTCGGCCGAGGCTATCGGCGCGAACCGATACGACAGATCGAGAACCAAGATCAACTGAGGCCGGCGCCTACCCCGCGTCGTCCGCATCGGTGCCCTATCGCTTTCGCCGAAAGCAGTGACGGTGGGACCCGATGTGGTACGACCGACCTTCGCACGGGTGGCCCGGCGTAGCGGGCCTGGCGTCAGCAGGTGACGGCGGGTGCGGGCGAAGAAGCCCAGCAGACGGTGGGCTTACTGCGCATCCGATCGCAGGTCGATGCCCTTTTCGCGTAGGGCCTCCGGTACCGCATGTGGTGCCATGAAGTCGCAGGGGCCAGCGTGGTGGGCCGGGAGTCCGCAGGTGGCGCCGTTCGTCAGATTCTTCAAACCGCACCCGCCAGCCGCCGCGACGTCGCTGACGACGTTGGAGTTGTGGTGCTCCGAGCGATCCTTCATGGGCGACCCCGTCCGTTGTCTCCCGTCTACTGAACGGCCAAACGTGCGCGAGCGCAAGACCGCGCGTTGACTCACCTAATACCTCCGCGTAGTCCGATACGTTGCCTCACCTGAAAACCTCCGCGTAGCGGTGTGTCGCACGGTCGAGGTCTCGCGTCGGGCGTACGCCCGGTGGATGGACTTGACGATGAGCCAACGCCAGGCAGTGACCAAGGTGAAGGCGCGGGCGTATGCCCGCGCCGGCCGTGGCGAGAAATCTCAGATCCTCGATGAGTTGGTCGAGTTGACCGGCTGGCATCGCGACTGGGCGCGGGCGGCGTTGCGGGACGCGCTGAAGCTGAAAGTGGTGCAGACCCGAGCCCCGCGGGCGCCGACGTACGGGCCGCGGGTGATCGCCGCGCTGGTCATCTGCTGGGCGGTGCTGCGTGCGCCGGCGGGTAAGCGGCTGGCGCCGATGCTTGCCGTGCTGGTGCCGATCCTGCGCCGTGACGGCGAGCTGGACTTGACCGACGATGAGGCGGTGCTGCTGGTTCGGATGTCCGCGGCGACTATCGACCGGCGGCTGGCCTCCCAGCGGGCCGCGCTGATGCCGCGTGGGCGGTCTCACACCAAGCCGGGCAGTCTTTTGAAGTCGCAGATCCCGATCCGCACCTGGGCGGACTGGGATGACGCCGCGCCCGGGTTCGTCGAGATCGACCTGGTTGGCCATGAGGGCGGCAACGCCAATGGGGAGTTCTGCTTCACGTTGACGGTCACCGACATCGCGACCGGGTGGACGATTAACCGCTCGGTGCGCAACAAGGCGCAGCGTTGGGTGTTCGAGGCGCTTCAGTATGTCAGCGCACAATTTCCTTTTCCGATAAGGGGAATCGACTCAGATAACGGTTCGGAGTTCATCAACGCCCAGCTGCTGGCCTACTGCATCGACCACAAGATCACCTTCACCCGGTCGCGGCCGGGCAACAAAAATGACGGTGCGCACGTGGAGCAGAAGAACTGGGCGCGGGTGCGCGAGCTGGTCGGCTACTACCGTTACGACACCACCGCCGAGTTGGCGAAACTCAACGAGATCTGGGAACTCGACGCGACCTTCACCAACTACCTGCTGCCGCAGCAGAAGCTGATCTTCAAACAGCGCCACGGCGCGAAAGTGACCAAGCGCTACGACATCGCGGCCACCCCACACCAGCGCGCCGTCGCCCACACGGGCATCCGCAAACGCCCGATCATCACCATGAACGCCACGTTCAAACCCATCAAGCCCGCCGCGCTGTCCCGGCAGATCCTGGCGTTGACCGGGCAACTCGAAGTCCTTGCCCAGGCCAAGACAGCACCCCGGTCCAAACCCCCCGTCAACCACGCCTGGAACGATCAAGGCTGGCGGAGGAAATCAAATGAGGCAACGTCATAACCTTCCCGGAGGTATTGACATGAGGCAACGGGGGACCCACAAACGGTGCGACCCTTCCGCGCCGCCTTGGCTGCGTTGTCACGCACCGCTACGCAGTGTCGCGTCCGGCGCTGGGCCCGTCTCTTCTCACCGCACGGCTGCAACCGGGAGCCGGCTGGCGGACACTACGCGGTGTGGAGCCGGCGGATCTGGTCAGCGACGAGGTGCTGTGGCGGTGCAGTGTCGCTGGTGATGGGGACGCGTTCGGGGTGTTGTTCGATCGGCACCGTGATCGGCTGTTTCGCCACGCGTGTCATCTGACCGGAACGTGGTCCACAGCAGAAGACGTCGTCGCGGCAGCCTTCTTGGAGTTGTGGCGCCGGCGTGCGGACGTGCGGCTGGTCAATGGTTCTGTGCTGCCGTGGCTGCTGGTGACTGCGACGAACCTCAGCCGCAACGTGGCCCGCGGCACCCGCCGCTACCGCGACTTCCTGAACCGGTTGCCGCGCGAACAGCACAGTCCTGACGTCGCGGACATCGCGGAGTCCGGCGCGCTCGGCGTCGATCCGAGGCTGCGCGCTGCGCTGCACGCGTTGCGCTGCACGGATCTGCAACTGTTCGCGCTGGGGGCGTGTCAGACGGTCTGTGTAAGGGCTTGACCTCGAAGCTGGGGCACTGCGGTGCCTTGGAGAGGACATGCCATGACGGAAGTACTGGACAACGCGCGCGACACTGCGAGGGTGGGTAGGCCTCGGCGGGACGCGGAT
>DATCFU010000253.1:0-10615 GCA_036509315.1 Acidothermaceae bacterium | reverse complement strand
AACGCCGAGTATGCGCACACGGCCGATGACAGAGCGGGTCGCAGATATGTGCCGGTCGACATTGAACTTCGACCACATCAAGAACTGCCGGGGCTGGCCTTCCGTTGCGCCAGACACGCCCTGATGACTGTCGAGGCTCGTCACGCAGACGTGCCCACTGCCAGAGTTGTCAGTTCTTCCGTGGCGGGCGGAAGGGTCTTGCGTTCAGCCTTGGTTCCCGCGTGTCCGTCTCCATGTGAGGCCGTCAGCCACTCATCGAGGGCTCGTGCGCGGTCACGTCGAGGACATCGACATCGATCGCCGGCGACGGGTGGCCTCGGCTGAGCCCCACTCGTAATCTGACCCAGAAGCCTCCGCGCATTGACGCCGTCGTCGAATTCACCTTGATCGTGCGCAACCGCACGGGTCGCCCGGTCTAACTGTCACCTTCGGGTGCCGCCGAACCGGCGGGCCCGCAACCGGTCGGCGAGGATCGCGATGCCGAGCACCGCGCCCTGGACGACTTGCGTGAAGTACGGGCTGACCCGCATCGCCAGCAAGCCGTTGGTGATGAACTCGAGGAGGATCGCGCCGGCTGCGACGCCAACGATGCGTCCTTCGCCGCCGGTAAGAGCGACGCCGCCGACGACGGCCGCTGCAATCGCGACCAGCTCCCAACCACTGCCACCTACGGAGGGGTCCGCGACGTCCATACGGCCGATCACGAGTACACCGACGACGCCGGCGAGCAACCCGCTTACGACGTACGTGGAGACGATCCGTCGGGCGGTCGGAATGCCGGCCAGGCGGGCGGCTTCGCGGTTGCCGCCGACGGCGTAGATCTGGCGCCCAAGATAGGTGCGCTCCAGCACGAACCAGGTGATGGCCACGGCGAACACGAAGATAACCCCAGGTATCGGTACTTGGCCGACCTGAAAGTGGCTGATCCGGGTGAACAGCGGCGAGATTCCGTTGATCGGCGTACCCGTGGTGATCGCGAGCGCCAGTCCTTCTGAGACGGTAAGCGTGACCAGCGTGATCACGAACGGGGCGACTTGCAGCTTGGTTACCATGGTGCCGTGCCAGAAGCCGACCGCTGCGCAGATCGCGAGTGTGAGCAGGATTGACAGCGGGGCTGGGACGTGTTCGTGCACGTTGAACCATCCGGCCAGGATCCCGGCTAGACCGGCGAGAGCGCCGACCGAAAGGTCGATTCCGCCGGTGAGGATCACCAGCGCTTCACCGATGGCGAGGATGCCGGTCTGGCTGAGGTCTCGGGCCATCACCTGCAGGTTGCCGGCGTTGTGGTAGGTCGGGGCTTTCAGTGACACGAAGAGGAACACCAGCACGCACGCGGTCATCACGCCCGCTTCAGGAGACTCGGCCAGCTTGCGGAGCAACCTCGCCGCGATGTTCTTGCGCTCCGGCCGGGGATTGCTCGGTGCAAGCTCGGAGGGCTTGGTCTGCGTGGTCACGCTACTGCTCCGTTCGTGGCAGGGTCAGGCGGCGACGGCTGCGTTGGTTCGGTGGACGTGCCTGCCGCTGCTCTCATAATGCGCTCCTTGGTGGCATCGTCGCGGTCGATCACATCAACAACGACCCCATGGTTCATCACGGCAATCCGATGGCACATCCAGAGCAGTTCCTCAAGTTCGGAGGACGCGAGCAACACAGCCATTCCGTCGTCAGCGGCCTTGTCGATCAAGTCGTAGATCTCCGCCTTGGCGCCGACATCGACACCGCGCGTCGGTTCATCGAGCAGAAGCACCCTCGGCTTGGTAGCGAACGCCCGACCGAAGATTGCCCGCTGCTGATTGCCACCCGATAGCGAACTGATCGGTTGGTCGACCGACTGCATCCGCACGTTGACGCTTTTCGTGATGCTCACCGCCTCGCTGCGGACACGCTTCGGCCGCAGGAAGCCGTGCGAACTGATCCGTCTGAGTACGGAGACAGTGACATTTGACCGGATCGGCTGGAACGGGACCAGCGACTGCTCTTTGCGGTCCTCCGGGATCAGAGCGATCCCCGCCGCTGCGCCGTCACCGGCACTGCGGGGCGTGTACAGCCGGCCCGACAGTTCCATCGAACCACCAGTGCTTGGCTGCGCGCCAGCGACCGTATGGATCAGCCGACTGCGACCTGAGCCCATCAGCCCAGCCACGCCGAGGATCTCCCCAGCATGCAGTTCGAGGTCGACGGGGCCGAGGCCGTCCGCGGTCAAACCTTCGGTCTTCAGCATCACGTTGGTGTGCGGAGGCCTGTCTTTGGGCTCGCCGTTCGCGAGTTCGCCACCGACCATTTCGCGGATCAGTCGGTCCTCGGTCGCCTCGTTCGGTTGGAGATCTGCGACAAGCTTTCCGTTGCGGAGCACGATGATCCGGTCGCTGACCCTGCGCACTTCGTCGAGACGGTGGCCGATGAACAAGACGGCGCCGCCGCGCTCGGCGAGCTGTCGGGCAAGGTCCAAAACGATTTGCGCCTCGAGTGGGCCGAGTGACGACGTTGGCTCGTCGAGGATTAGCAGCGTCGGTTCGCGGCCCCACGCTTTTGCGATCTCGATCAGCTGGCGGGTAGGGACCGGGAGGCTTCGCACCTTGCGGCCCACAGGGACCGCCTTCGGGGAGAGGCCGATCTCAATCAGCATGGCCTCGGCCTCAGCGCGCATCGCGCGCCTATCGACAAGGAAGCGCTGCTTGGACTCGCGGGGCCGACGCCCGAGCAGCATGTTCTCCGCGACGGAGAGCTGGCCGACCAACGGAAACTCCTGGGAGACCAGGGCAACGCCCAGGCGCCCGGCGGCTTCGGTCGATCCGGGCACCAACGGCTGGCCGCCTACTTCGACGTCACCGCCATCGCGGTACACCGAGCCCGACAGCGTTCCGATCAGGGTGGATTTGCCCGCGCCGTTCTCTCCGACGACGCCAGCCACCTGGCCCGTGTAAAGGTCCAGTTCGGGTACATCGAGTACCCGAACTGGACCGTAGGACTTGTAGACCCCCCGGAGCCGCGCGGCGACCGCGCGGCTCCGGGTGTCGGTATCCGACAGGGCCATCGTTTAGCTGATACCGAGCTGAGCCTGGAGCGCAGCGAACTGAGTCAAGTCACCCTTCGTCAGCAGGCCGACACCCGAGCTGAGGGTGCTGCCGTCAGACGAGAGGTACGGCTTGACGATAGCCAGCGTGGCGGCGTTTCCGAGAACCTTCTCAGCCGTCAAAATCCATGCGCCGGTGTAGCCCTGCTCGTACGGCATCTGCAACACGCTACCCGAGATGATGCCGGACGTAATGAACCCAACGGTCTGGGAGTCGGAGTCGTCGGACACGATGTGAACGGTGCCCTGCTTGCCGGCCGAGGTCACTGCCTGGGCCAGTGCCGAGCCGTCGTAGGAGTACACGCCGTACAGGCCGTTCACGTCCGGGTTGTTCGCGATGATGGTTTCAGCATCGCTCGTTGCGGTGCTCGCAGAGAGGTTGTCGTTCACCTTCTGCGCGATCGTGATGCTGGTGCCCTTGATCGCGTCCGTGAAACCCTGGATGCGCTCGGTGGCGTTGGCCGCGGTCAACGAGCCGACCAGAATCGCGACCTTGCCGGTGCCGTTCAGCACGGCCTTCATGGCGGTGCCTGCAGTGAAGCCGGCGGTGTAGTTGTCGGTACCGAGGTACAGACCCGCAGCTGCCGTCCCTGGCAGCGGCGAGTCGATCGCGAGCACAAAGACGCCCTTCGACACGTCGGTTGCGATGGTGGCCTTCGCGGACGCCGGGTCGATCGCGGAGATCGAGTATCCGGTAATGCCCTGCGAGCGCAAGGTCTCGAGTTCAGAGTTCTGCTCGGTCAGCTTGCCGTTCGGCGGCGCGAAGAACGTGCACTTGCTGCTCGAGAGGCCGATGTCCGAGCAACCCTTGAGGAAGCCCGTCTGGCCTGCCTTCCAGTAGTCAGCGGCGACGTTGACGACCATCGCGATGTTGACCTTGGAGAGATCCTTGCCGGCGAGAGCAGCCTTCAGTTTTCCATCAAGCTCGGTCAGTTTTGCCTGGTTGAAGCTGACGTCCCCTGAAAGCGCGGCCGCCACCCCACTCGAAGCCCCCGCGGGCGCGCTGGCCACGGGCGCGCTGGCCGCGGGCGCGCTGGTTGCGGCGCTCGGTGTCGACGCCGGCGCACTCGTGGTCGCCGTAGTAACGGGCGCGGAGCTGGAAGGAGAGCTAGAGGTGCTCTTCTTCGACGAGCAGGCAGTGGCGACCAGAGTCAGCCCCACCAGTGCAGCGATCGAAATTCGACGTGTTGCGGACATTCCATACCTTCCTTTTCGATTCCGGTGCGGAGCACCTGACGAATGCAAATGAACGCCAACATCAACGGGCCTTGAGCCCGGCACGGATGAGCCGGACCTTGTGCGGGATCGGATCCGGCTGTCTACGGCCGAATTTGGACGTGGCCAGGTCCAAATTCGAAGACCTTCTTCGTCGAGGGAGGGCTACAAGTAGCGGTCCCAAGAGTCAATCGACGCCGAGTGTGTACGTTAACATCAGATCCGTCAAGACACGATCGAGAGCGAGTACACGATCGTGTCCGTGTCGTTACAATCGGAACAACTGATCCGGCGCGTTCATCCAGGCAAGCCGTTGGTGGACAAAACACGCGAGTTCGCGTACCGACGTGAGACTGCCGTGAGCTCTGTCCGCGGGCGGTCCGTAGTGCCCGAAATAGGCCCTGCACATGCGAAGCGGGAACGAACCCGATACGAACACCGTACGAACCAGGCGTGCCATGGACCGGTCGTCGGCCTGCACCGGGCTTGCCGCGGGCATCCGGCGGCGCGGCTCAAGTGGTTCCGGCGACCCCGAGCACTCGGCTTCGACCGAGGGGAAACCGACGTTGACATCACCAAGAGCCGCCCCTAGTCTCCCCCATATGTTAAGGCTGTCCCTAGCGTGTTAACGCTCCAATGAACGGGCGGTTGCAGTTGCGGAAGATTCGCACATACGAGTTCGGCCGTGGCTAACGGTCCGGCGGGAGCTGGTGGTTACCGCGGCCCGGCAATGACCGATGTCGCTCGGCTGGCGGGCTTGTCGCATCAGACCGTGTCGCGTGTCATCAACAACCACGCGAACGTCAGACCGACGACACGCGTAAGGGTTCTCGCGGCGATCGAAGAGCTGGGCTATCGGCGCAACAGTGCCGCCCGAACGTTGGTGACTGGCCGCTCGCAGACGCTCGGGGTCGTCAGCCTGAACAGTACGCTGTACGGGCCGGCGTCGACCCTCTACGGGATCGAGCAAGCCGCCCTCGATTCGCACTACTTCGTCACGGTCGCGACATTGCGCTCGACCGACCGAGCGGCTGTGCAGCAGGCGATCGGTCGGCTGGTGGACCAAGGCGTCGACGGAATTGTCGTCATCGCGCCGCTGGAATCGGTCGCCGAAGCCCTTGCCGACCTACCTGCCGGCCTGCCCGTCGTCGCGGTCGAAGGCGATGCCGACGCCGAGATCGACACCGTCACCGTTGACCAACGGGCCGGGGCGCGCGCGGCAGTGGAGCATTTGTTGAGCAAGGGGCATCAAACGGTGTGGCATGTCGCTGGCCCTCCGGACTGGTTCGAGGCTCGGCATCGCTCGGCCGGCTGGCAAACCACGCTGGAGGATGCGGGCGCCGAGGTCCCGCCACCGCTGTCCGGTGACTGGAGCCCTCGCTCCGGGTTCGAAGCAGGTCGCGTCCTCGCCCGGATGCCTGATGTCACTGCCGTCTTCGCCGCCAACGACTCGATGGCACTAGGCGTGTTGCGCGCGCTTCACGACTACGGTCGCGATGTGCCGGGCGACGTCAGCCTCATCGGTTTCGATGACATTCCCGAGGTCGCCTACTTGACGCCTCGGCTGACCACCGTGCGGCAGGACTTCGCGGAGGTCGGCCGTCGTGGCCTCGCGCTCCTCGTGGAGCAGATCGAAGCGGGCGTGGATGAGGCGCGGCGCGTGGTGGTCGGAACGACCTTGATTGTCCGTGACAGCACCAGGGAGATCGCTCGACCCGCCAGCGCCTGCCGGCGCGGCTCCGCCTCGGCAGGCGGGCAGTAGGCATCGTAGTCATTCGATGGTGGCTGCGGGCCCGCGATGTTAGCGCTAAGAATGTTGCGCTATCGTGAGCGGGCCTCAGCCGAACCAGCCATCAAGAGCTGTGGCGGACCTTCGTGATGGGCGGAAGTAGCGCGGTGAGTAGAGCAACCTACGTCGTCGGTGTCGATTACGGGACACTGTCTGGCCGCGCGCTCGTGGTTCGAGTGTCGGACGGCGCGGAGCTCGGCACGGCCGTTCACGAATATCGCCACGGCGTGCTCGAAAACGCGCTGCCCTCCGGCCGACGATTGCCTCCCGATTGGGCTCTGCAACATCCCGAGGACTATCTCGACGTGTTGCGAAATGCAGTGCCAGCGGCCGTTGCCGCGGCAGGAGTGTCGCCAAGCGACGTCGTCGGGATCGCCACCGACTTCACGGCATGCACGGTCCTGCCGACCCGTGCTGACGGTACGCCCTTGTGTGCGGCGCCGGAATTCGCCGACGAGCCGCACTCGTGGGTCAAGTTGTGGAAGCATCACGCGGCGCAAGGGCAAGCCGACCGCATCAACGAACTCGCGCGCAAGCGTGGCGAGCCATGGCTGGCACGCTATGGCGGGAAGGTCTCCGCAGAATGGCAGTTCGCCAAAGCCCTACAAGTGCTCGAAGAGGCGCCTGAGATCTACGCGGCAACCGAGCGCTGGATCGAGGCAGCCGACTGGATCGTCTGGCAGCTGTCTGGTGTCGAGACGCGTAATGCCTGCACCGCTGGCTACAAGGGCATCTTCCAGGACGGGCAGTATCCCTCCGCTGAATACCTGGCAGAACTCAATCCGGGCTTTGCGAGGTTTGTTGCAGACAAACTGGAGTTTCCGCTCTCACCGCTGGGCGGCCGGGCTGGCTCACTGACCGAGGAGGCCGCCAGCTGGACCGGCTTGCCCGCGGGTATCGCAGTTGCGGTCGGAAACGTCGATGCACACGTGACCGCACCGGCTGCCCAAGCCGTTGAAGCGGGCCAACTTGTCGCCATCATGGGCACCTCGACCTGTCACGTCGTCAACGCCGAATTGCTTGCCGAGGTGCCCGGCATGTGTGGCGTGGTCGACGGTGGGATTGTCGACGGTTTCTTCGGTTACGAAGCTGGTCAGAGCGGGGTTGGCGACATCTACACCTGGCTTGCCGACGACATCGTCGGAGGGGACGTCAATGATGCCGCGCGCGTAGCGGGCCAGAACACTCACGAATACTTGAGCGCGCTTGCCGCCGACCAACAGGTGGGTCAGCACGGCTTGGTGGCGCTGGATTGGGTCAACGGCAACCGTTCGGTGCTTGTCGATGCAGACTTGTCAGGCGTTATCGTCGGCCTGACGTTGGCGACCCAACCTGAAGACATCTACCGAGCTCTTGTCGAGGCGACCGCGTTCGGCACGAGGCTGATTCTCAGTTCGTTCGAGGACTCCGGTGTCGCGATATCGGAATTCATCGCTGCTGGAGGTCTCATCAAGAACGACTTCGTGATGCAGGTCTACGCCGATGTGCTGGCGCGCCCGATCAGCGTCATCGATACCGACCAGGGCCCCGCGTTGGGCGCGGCGATTCACGCGGCCATCGCAGCGGGAGAGTATCCCGACGTTTCCACTGCCGCGTCGGTTATGGGGAAGAAGCGCCCCAACGTATTCCTCCCGAATATGGCCGTGACCGCAACATACGATCTGCTCTACGCCGAATACGTCCAACTCCACGATTACTTCGGACGCGGCGAGAATGACGTGCTGCACCGCCTAAGGGCAATTAGAAACGCACGTCGATGACCACTCGCGTTCCTCCGGGCGTCGAACCGGCTGTGTTCGAGGCCGTCTGCCGTCAGGTTGCTGATCTGCATGCGGAATTGATCCGTTGGGGCCTGGTCGTGTGGACGGCGGGAAACGTGTCGGCGCGTATCCCGGGAGCCGACCGCATGGTCATCAAGCCAAGTGGCGTCTCGTACACCGAGCTCACCCCGGATTCACTCGTGGTGTGTGACCTGAACGGAAAGAAGATGTCGGGCCAGGGATCGCCGTCCAGTGACGCTGCCGCGCACGCATTCGTCTACCAGCAGATGCCAGAAGTCGGCGGCGTCGTCCACACCCACTCGACCTATGCGACGGCGTGGGCGGCCCGCGGTGAAGCGATTCCGTGCGTGCTCACGGCGATGGCCGATGAGTTCGGCGGCGAGATCCCGGTCGGTCCGTTCGCCCTGATTGGTGATGACTCGATCGGCCGGGGCATCGTCGATACGTTGCGGAAAAGTCGGTCACCGGCGGTACTGATGAAGAGTCATGGTGTCTTCGCGATCGGCGAGACTGCAAGTGACGCGGTAAAGGCGGCGGCCATGTGTGAAGACGTCGCACGCACCGTTCATATCAGCAGGCAGCTTGGGCAGCCCTTGACCATCGAACCCGCCGACATCGACCGACTGTATGACCGTTACCAGAACATTTATGGACAGCGCCTATGACAACCCCGGAGGCGTACGTGCCCGACCGTAACGACAAGCTCGAGTGCTGGTTCCTCACCGGCAGTCAAGGGTTGTACGGAAAAGACACCCTGCGACAAGTCGATCAGCAGTCGAGCGAGATCGTCTCGACCCTGAATGCGGGGCCGGAGATCGGCGTCCGGCTCGTATGGAAGCCCGTGCTGACCGATGCCGAAGCGATCCGACGAGCCTGCATCGAAGCCACTGCCGACGACAACTGCATCGGGGTCGTCGCCTGGATGCACACGTTCTCGCCCGCGAAGGCTTGGATCGCCGGCCTCGACGCGCTGCGAAAGCCATTGCTTCACCTGCACACCCAGGCGAATGTGTCGCTGCCGTGGGCGAGCATCGATATGGACTTTATGAATCTCAATCAGGCCGCCCACGGTGACCGCGAATTCGGGTACATCGAGACGCGGATGCGGATTCCGCGCAAGACCGTGGCCGGTCATGCAAGCGACCCCGCCGTGCGTGAGCGCATCGACTCGTGGGCGAGAGCGGCGGCAGGTTTTCACGCGGCCCACACGATGCGGCTTGCGAGGTTCGGCGACAACATGCGCGACGTCGCCGTTTCTGAGGGCGACAAGGTCGAGGCCCAGCTCAGGCTCGGGATCTCGGTCAACACCTACGGCGTTAACGATCTCGTGGCAGCTGTCGACGCTGCAGACACGCATCAGATCGACTCGACGATCGCCGACTACGAACGTCAGTACGCGATTGCGCCGGAACTCGCTAAGAC
Organism: Acidothermaceae bacterium; assembly: GCA_036509315.1. GTDB lineage: Bacteria > Actinomycetota > Actinomycetes > Acidothermales > Acidothermaceae > PALSA-607. Next base: position 1,335 of record DATCFU010000253.1, on the reverse strand, counting down.
CGGCAGCCGGCATGACTCACTGCGCTACGCCGCGCGCATCGAGGTCGGTTTGCGCAGCTTCCTCGAACAGGGCGGCTTCACGGCGTTCACCTCGAACTTCGAAGACCTCGGCGCGCTTCGGCAGTTGCCAGGGATCGCCGTCCAACGTTTGATGGCCGAGGGCTACGGCTTTGCAGGCGAGGGCGACTGGAAGACTGCGGCGATGGTCCGGATCATGAAGGTCATGGCCGCCAAGCGCCCTGGCGGCACCTCTTTCATGGAGGACTACACGTATCACTTGGGGCCGGGCGAACCGAAGATCCTCGGCGCGCACATGCTCGAGGTATGTCCGAGCATCGCCGGTAGCCGACCCAGCTGCGAGATTCATCCACTTGGCATCGGCGGCCGCGAGGACCCGGTGCGGCTCGTCTTCGACGCGGCGCCGGGGCCAGGATTCGTGGTCGGCCTCCTCGATCTCGGCGATCGTTTCAGGATGATCGCGAACGACATCGAGATCGTTGCTCCTGACCAACCGCTACCGAACCTGCCAGTGGCGCGCGCCGTGTGGAAACCTGCCCCCAGCTTGAACACGTCGGCGGAGTCCTGGCTAACGGCGGGGGGCCCCCATCACACGACACTGAGCACTGCCGTCGGAACCGATGCTCTCGAGGACTTCGCGGTGATGACCGACATCGAACTCGTCCACATCGACGCTGATACGACGACGACGCGGTTCGCCCGCGAGCTACGGTGGAACCAGGCCTACTACCGACTCGCGCAAGGGCTCTCGCGCTAGGGCTCTCGCGCTAGCCTCGAGATTTCACGTCGTTGGCCTTAGTGGCGGCGCGTAATGCACGGGGATGGTGTGCGGGATCCGTCGCCGGCGCAACGCCGTCCGGGTGCAGGGATGGGACTGGGCCTGGTCGGCTAGCACTCACGCCACGGTGGTCCGCGGTCGAGGCTGGCCTGGTCGCGCGACGGTGACCGCGATCCACGTTCCACGACTCAGTTCGGCAGTCAACGTGTCGGCGTGTGGCGGCCCGACTTGGCTCAAATTAGTGTCCACTACCGTGCCCGTGGATCGTGGCGAGCGCTTCGCGTAGGTCTGCTGGTAGTGGGTCTTCGGCGATGAGGCTCTGCTTGCCGGCTTGGATCTGCACGGTTCGGTAGCGGCGTGCGGTGCGGATGAACTTCTTGATCGACCAGCCGGTGCGGGTCTCGATGAAGTGGGTGACTGCAAGGGCGGCGAACACGATGGTCAGGTGCGCGTCGATCGATTCGCGTTTGTGGTGGTAGATCGGCCGCGCGCGCAGGTCGTGTTTGCTCATTCGGAAGGACTTTTCGATGTGCCAGAGC
>DATCFU010000252.1:0-15747 GCA_036509315.1 Acidothermaceae bacterium | reverse complement strand
GGACCACCGAGGTGACCGAGTAGCGCCTTTGCCATGGAGGTCCTCCACTGGATGCCGGACGCGGTCGCCGGGCGCAAATCCGCTCGGGGTTGCCGCTTCAGCGGTGTGCGTTGGTGGTTACCTCAAGGGTCGCATCCGGTAGGCCCCCGGTCAAGGCCTGCGTTACGATCCGGTTACGACACCATATCAGGGCAAACTGCCATGTAATGGTACATAAAACAGGCAAATCGGGCGCCGCATCCGAGTGATTTACCCCATCCGACGCTATTGCTCGCTGAAGCCGACGAGCCCACCGCGCGCGCTGTCCCACCGCTGCGTGACGCCGGTCACATGGCCCGGCGTCCCCTCGCTTCGAAGCGCCGCCAGCAGTGCCTCGCACGCCTCACGGCTGCCCTCCGCGACCACCCCAACCCGCCCGTCGTCCAGGTTCGTCGCGGTTCCGACGAGACCGAGCTCGAGGGCGCGCGAACGCACCCACCACCGCATGCCGACGCCCTGGACCCGCCCGCGAATCCACGCCGTCAGCCGGACCGGTTCGCTGCCCACCTCGCCGTTCTTGCCAGGAGACTCGCTCACCAATGCGGATGCCGTGGTCGCGGCTGGCAATGCGGGCAGAAGTACGACGAGCGATTCATGAACGATTCGCGCCTGATCGGGGACCCGCAGCGGGGGCACGGCTCGCCCCGCCGTCCGTACACGGCGAGCGACCGGTCGAAGTAGCCACTCTCGCCGTTGACGTTGACGTACAGGCTGTCGAACGACGTGCCGCCAAGCTCTAGAGCACTTGCCATGACCGACCGGACGCCGTCGAGCAGGCGTGTCGTATCCGGCCGGCGCATCGTTTCGGTGGCGCGCGCATAGTGCAACTTCGCCCGCCACAGCGCTTCGTCGGCGTAGATGTTGCCGACTCCGGAGATCAGGCTCTGATCAAGGAGGGCGCGCTTGAGTCCGGTCCGCCGACGACGAAGTGCCGCGTGGAATGCCGCTTGGTCGAACTCGTCATCGAAGATGTCGCGCGCGATATGGGCGATCTCGGGCGGCAAGTCGGCGCCACCGATCGAGACCGAGAGCCCTCCGAAGGTGCGCTGATCGACGAAGCGCAATTCCGGCCCGTCATCATCGAAGGCGATCCGCACCCGAAGATGTGGGCCGGGCGGCGCTGACCGCTCGAGCATCAGCAGTTGGCCGCTCATCCCGAGATGCGCGAGCACGGCGTCGCCCGAATCAAGCGGCAACCACAGGTACTTTCCGCGACGACGGGCGCCAACCACTCGACGTCCGATTAGGACGTCTGTGAAGTCTTGAGCACCGGGCACGTGACGCCTGATCGCTCGTGGATGCAGTACCTCGACCGCACAGATGCGACGGCCGACCACCCAGCTATCGAGGCCGCGCCGGACGGTCTCGACCTCAGGAAGTTCAGGCACCCGTTCTCGTCAGCGAGTGCTAGTCGGCCACGTCAAGGCGTGAGCCTTCGGCGACGTCAGCAGGCGAACCCTCGGCCGCATCGAGCGAACCTTCGGCCGCGGTGAGCGTCGCCTCGATCGCCTGACGGATCCGGTTCCACGCCTCCTCGGCGGCCTGCTGCTCGGCTTCTTTCTTGCTGCGGCCGGAGCCAGTGCCGAAGACCGTGCCGCCAAGGCGAACGCCGGCCTCGAACGTCTTCTCGTGGTCGGGACCACTCTCGGTGACCTCGTAGTACGGCACGCCGAGCAGTTGGCTCGCGGTCAGCTCTTGGAGCGAGGTCTTCCAGTCGAGGCCGGCACCGAGGCGCGCGGCGTCGTCGATCATGTCGTCGAAAAGCCGGTGCACGAGACCGGTCGCGCCGGCCAAGCCGGCGTCGATGTACACGGCACCGATGAGGGCCTCGAGCCCGTCGGCGAGGATCGAGGACTTGTCGCGGCCGCCGGTCGATTCTTCGCCGCGGCCGAGCCTGATGAACTCGCCGAGGCCGAGCGTGCGACTGACGTCGGCCAGCGCCCGCATGTTCACGACCGCTGCGCGCAACTTCGCCAGCTGCCCCTCAGCGAGGTCGGGATAGCGGCGGTACAGGGTCTCGGTGACAATGACGCCGAGCACCGAATCGCCGAGGAACTCGAGGCGCTCGTTTGTCGGCAGGCCGCCGTTTTCGTAGGCGTACGAGCGATGCGTCAGCGCGCGTTCGAGCAGATCGTGGTCAAGCTCGACTCCTGCTATCCGCTCGAGCTGCTCGAGCGCATCGCTGCTGCCGGTCATTTGCACCCCCGTGCCACGAGTGGGTTATCAGCTCGTGGCGACCGGACGCCGGTTGTAGGTGCCGCAGTTCTGGCACGCGACGTGCGGCAGCTTCGGCTGCCGGCAAGCCGGGTTGCTGCAAGCCGCCAGCGTGACTGCGGCGGTCTTCCACTGGGAACGGCGGCTGCGCGTGTTGCTGCGCGACATTCTCCGCTTCGGAACCGGCACGGCTAGTTCTCCTGGTCTTCGTCGATGCGTTGGCGGTCGTCGGTGTTACCTGATGTTCGAGTGGTACCCACTGCTCGCAGGGCGGCCCATCGGGGGTCGACCTCGTCGTGCCGATGCCCTGGATCAACGTCCGCGAGCCGCGCCCCACATTGGGGGCACAGGCCCGGGCAGTCTTCCCGGCACACTGGCGCGAGCGGTAGCGCGAGCACCACCGCGTCACGCAATACCGGCTCCAGGTCGACGTAGTCGTCGACCAGTTGCCCGATCTCGTCGTCTTCGTCGTCCTCGTCGATCTCGTTGCCGGGATAGACGAACAGTTGCTGGATGTCGACCGCAAGGTGCGAAGTCAACGGATCCAGGCACCGTGCGCACTCCCCAGTTAGCATGACCTGGATCGTGCCGGAGACCAAAACGCCCTCGCTGACCGACTCAAGACGCAGGTCGAGAACGAGGTCGCTGCCGGGAATGGGGCCGATCAGTTCGCCACGGACATCTGCTGGTGCCGGAACAGTGCGGGTGACCGTGCGCATCGATCCCGGACGCCGCGGCAGGTCGCGGGTATCCACGACGAGCGGAGCGCGGGGGTCAAGGCGCGTCAGGGTCTCCTGCTCCCTTCGGGCATGCCGAAACCGCTTCGAACTGATCAACGCCGATCCTTCCCGGCGAAACCGTGACGAGGATACCCCGCGAAACGGATCAATGCGATTCCAGCCCCACTGCAAGGGAATCGCCGGGTCGACGCAGCCTCAGCCGCCGGGCAGCGGCATCTCCTCGCCGTGGACATCGGCCAGCTGCTCCATCTCGTTGCGGCCCTGAAGCTTCTCGCGGCCACGCAGCACCGCCGTGAGCGTCTTGTTCAGCACAATCTCGAAGTTCGCCAGCTTCGTGTCGACGTAGTCGTCGACCTCCCGGCGCATCTGCCGCGCTTCGAGGTCGGCATCGTGCAGCACACGTTCGGCCTCGGCGAGCGCCTCGCGGTGCACCTCGGTCTCGGTCACCAGGCGGTCGCGCTCGGCGTGGGCAGCGGCGATGATCTCCTCGGCTTCGCGCCGGCCGGCCTCGACGACGTCGTCACGCTCGTGCAGGAGGGATTCGGCGCGCTGGACCTCGGCGGGAATGAGGTCGCGCATCTCATCGAGCATCGCGAGCACCTGGCCGCGATTGACGATGCACGACGCCGACATCGGCATCGCCCGCGCCGATTCGACGTGGGTGACGACTTCGTCGAGCTTGTCCTTGAGTTCCACGGTGCGGGCATCTCCAGCCGGTTAAACGATCGTCATATGAGTACTAGTCGCCTTGCAGCCGCTCACTTAGGCGCTTCAGCACCGTCGGCGGCACGAGGCCGGACACATCTCCACCGTACGTGGCAACCTCCTTGACGAGGCTGGACGACAGGAAGCTGTACAGCGGGTTAGTCGACAGGAACAGCGTTTCGACGCCGTCGAGGCTGTGGTTCATCTGGGCCATCTGCAACTCGTAGTCGAAGTCGCTGACCGCTCGCAGACCCTTCACGATGACCTGGATCCCGCGCTCGCGGCAGAAGTCGACCAGCAGTCCGCCGAAGGACTCGACGACCACGTTGCCGTAGTCGAGTGTGGTCTCGCGCACCATCTCCATGCGTTCCTCGAGGGTGAACATCCCGCTCTTGGACTTGTTCACAAGCACGGCGACATAGACCTCGTCGTAGAGCCTCGAGGCTCTACCGAGAATGTCGAGATGCCCGTTGGTGACCGGGTCGAACGAGCCGGGACACACCGCCTTGTGCACGCGTGAACCTCCAAAAGTTGCCTCTATGGCCCCGGCAGCCACTATGGCCACTAGAGCAGAGTGGGGTCGAACGTCGCGTAGTGCAAGGTGGCGTCCCCGTATTTGCGATCGTGGGTCCCCGCATAGCCGAGCGGCCAGGCCCACTTATCGCGGGTTGCCCGCTCCGCGACGATGATCGCGCCGGGCCGCGGCACCCCCCGCTGAGCCAGGGTCGCCAGCACTCCGACGACCTGAACCGCGGGCAGATCGTAGGGCGCATCAGCAAAAACGACATCGAAGGCGGACGCCGGGAGGTCGGCCGCCGTTCGCTCTGCTTTGGCGGCCACGACGTCGATCTTGCCCGCCGGCCCGGGCGCATGCGATGAGCGCAGGTTCGTGACGTTCGTACGCAGCACCTTCACGGCGGCAGCCGCGGATTCGACCAGGACCACGCGCGCGGCCCCGCGCGACCACGCCTCGAGCCCGACGGCCCCCGAGCCGGCATACAGATCGAGAAACCGGACGCCGGTCAGGCCGTGGAGCGTTGCGTCGAGGCTGGAGAACAGCGCCTCGCGGGCACGATCGGACGTCGGGCGGGTCCCGGACGGCGGTACCGCGAGGCGCCGCCCGCCCGCCTGGCCGGCCACGATCCGAGTCACCTCGTCATCATCTCAAGCGCGGAAGGCCTCAGGCCTTCTCGAGGAAGTCGGCGTCCTCGTTCGCGACCAACCGGTTGACCGCGGCTGCCAACGGAGGGTGGTCGAGCAGTCCGGGATCGCCGTCGACGATGCGGGTTGCCTGTTCTCGCGCCGACCCGATGAGGTCGCGATCGCGCACCAGCGAGAGCAGCTTCAGATCGCTCCTGCCGTGTTGATCGGTGCCAAGAATGGTTCCCTCGCGTCGCAACGTGAGGTCGAGTTCGGAAAGCTCGAAACCGTCAGAGGTCGCGGCCACGGCGTCGAGTCGCGCGCGACCCGGATGCCCAGGGGGAAGCTCAGTCACGAGCAGGCACCTGCTCGCCGCGGACCCCCGGCCAACCCGACCCCGGAGTTGGTGAAGTTGCGAGACACCGAATCGCTCGGCGTCCATGATCACCATGATCGTCGCGTTCGCGACGTCAACACCGACCTCGATCACGGTGGTCGCTACGAGCACGTCAACCGCACCATCGACGAACGCGCGCATCGTGGCGTCCTTGGCCTCACTGGGCATTCGCCCGTGCAGGATTTCGACCCGGAGGTTGCTTAGGTAGCCGTCGGCAAGTTGTGGGCCGAGTTCGAGGACGCCGATGGGCGGGAGCGTCGGCGGTGCTGCGGGTCGGCTACCGGTGCCGCCGCGCGATCCTTCGGTAGCGCCGAAGTCGAGGGTGTCCGTCTCGGTGTCATCCGGCCTGAGCTCTTCACCGGAATCGTCCGGCTCGTCGGGCTCGTCGCCGCCGATCCGTGGGCACACGACGTACGCCTGGTGGCCGGCCGCAACCTCGTCGCGCACACGCTGCCAGACCCGCTCGGCCCACTCAGGCTTACCTGCAAGCGGTGCTACCGCCGTCGTGATCGGTGCGCGGCCCTTCGGTAACTCCTCGAGGGTCGAAACATCAAGATCGCCGTACACCGTCATCGCAACCGTGCGCGGAATCGGCGTAGCCGTCATCACGAGAACATGGGGCCGCCGATCGTCGCGCGCCTTCGCGCGCAGTGCGTCGCGTTGCTCTACTCCGAACTTGTGCTGCTCGTCGACGACGACGAGACCAAGGTCGGCGAACTGGACCTTCTCTTCGAGCAATGCGTGTGTGCCGATCACGATGCCCGCCGCGCCTGATGCAGCGTTAAGCATGGCTTTGCGTCGAGCCGCCTGAGACAGCGATCCGGTCAGCAACGTCACGGTCGTTGCCTTCTCGGCGCCCCCGAGTTGGCCGCCCAGTGCAAGGTCGCCGAGCATGTCCGTGATCGAGCGGAGGTGCTGCTGCGCAAGCACTTCGGTCGGTGCGAGGAGCGCCGCCTGGCCTCCGGCATCGATGACGGCAAGCATCGCGCGTAGTGCGATGACCGTCTTGCCAGAGCCGACCTCTCCCTGGAGCAAGCGGTGCATCGGATGGTCCGCCGCGACTTCTTTGGCGATCAGGTCGCCGATGCTGCGCTGCCCGTTGGTGAGTTCGAACGGCAGTCGCGCGTCGAATGCGGCGAGCAATCCGTCATTGACCGGACGTCGTGCAGTGGCCGGCAGTCCCGCGGCGGCGACCCTGCGTTGGGCAAGGACGATCTGCAGGATGAAGGCTTCGTCCCACGCGAGCCGATCGCGAGCCCGGTCTCTCTCATCGAAGGTCTTCGGTCGGTGGATGCCTTCGAGCGCCTCTCGGTATCCGATGAACCCGAGCTTGTCGCGAATCGCTTGCGGCACTGGGTCTTCGGGCAGATCCAGAGTGTCGAGCACGAGCCTCATGCAGCGGCGAATCTTCACCGTGTCGGCGTCTTTGACACCTGGGTAGACCGCCAGGATCCCGCCAGCGAAGTCGGATCGACCGACAACGTCGTCGTCATCGACGATGTCGACTTCGGGATTGACGAGTTGCAGCTTGCCGTTGAACAGTTCGACCTTGCCCGAGAAGAACGCCGCTGCCCCCTCTGGGAAACGGTTCTGCTGCCAGACCCTTTGATTGAAGAAGGTCAGCACGAGCTTCCGGGTGCCGTCAGTCACCGTGACGTCGGTCTTATTGAGGCGCTTATTGGTCTTCGTGACGATGTTCTTGCTGGTCACCCTGGAGATGACCGCGAAGATCGTCGCGTATTCGCCTGGAATCAGATCGCGGAAGTCGGTCAACTCCCCGCGCTTGTCCCAACGCCTGGGATAGTGCCGCACGAGGTCACCGACCGTGTGCAGACCGAGCTTGTCACCCAGAACGGCGGCGATCGCGCCGACAACGGGGCGCAGCGGTGCATCCAGGCCGGCCATCACTCCACCCCGAGCCAGACCACCGATGGCAGCGTTTCGACGCTCAGGTGATTCACGTCGATGTCGGGCCGAATGGCTGCCATCTCGTGGGCGATACGGCCGCCAATCCCCTCCGCACTGACAACCGTCACCAGGTCGCCGCCATCGACGAGCAACTGCGAAATCGCCCACACGGCATCGGCAGTCAACTGATCATCGGTCGCCGGACCTACGACTGCACTGCGCGTGCTTGCGGCAGCCGCCTGCATCGCGGCCGCGTCATCGGCGAGGGATCGGTGCGGATCATGGACCGCCATCGCGGAGAGGAATTCCACCGGCGCCGCAACACCGAAAGCGTGGGCGGGTAAGCCAGACGTTTCGACCACGCCACGCACGCGCTCGACGAGCGATCCCTGCTCCTCAACCAGGATCACGAGCTCTGAAGCTCCCAGCTCGACCAGCTCGGCTGCTTCGACGATGTACGCGCCGGAACGGGTCAGCAGGTCACAGATCGGCAGCGCCCCGGACTCTGCTGCGAGGACCACCGCGACGACGCGGCCAGCGACGACGCTGTCGGGGGTGCCGGGCGATCCGTCCCGATCGCGGTGGTTGCCGATCTCGGTGACCCTCACGTCGTGCGGCCGGCCGGCGGCCGCACCCAGTTCGACCGCAGCAGGCGCGTCGTCGGTGTGGACGTGCACGTTCCAGAGTCCGTCTCCCCCAGACACGACGACGGCTTCGCCGATCTCGTCGAGTGCGGCGCGCAGAGCGGGCACGCGGGCATCATCGGTGTCGATGAGATACATGACTTCGTACGCGGGAGACAGCCCGTCGACAGGCTCGCAGGGGTCGAGCCGTGGCGATGCGAGCCGCGACTCCGGCAGCACGACTGTGCGCTCGGCGACCACTGCGTCAAGGACATCGAGCAGCACGACGAGCCCTCGACCGCCCGCGTCGACGACCCCTGCCCGACCGAGGACGTCGAGCTGCGACGGCGTCCGGGCGAGCGCGTCGCGCGCACCCTGCGCGGCTGCCTGCACAACGACGACGAGCGAGTCGGACGCCGCGGCGCGGGCCGCCTCCGCAGCCTCCCGGGCGACCGTCAGCATGGTTCCCTCGACCGGTTGGGCCACCGCCGCGTAGGCCAGAATTACCGCCCGTTCGAGGGCAGCTGCGATCACTCGACCGTCGGCCAGCCCCGTCTGCGCCGTGACTACCTCCGCGATCCCACGCAGCAACTGGCTCAAGATGACCCCCGAGCTGCCCCGGGCGCCGCGCAGGGACCGCCGAGCGATCGTGGTCACGATCTCGGCGAGGTCGGCGCCCTCGAAAGCGAGGTCGGTGTCGCCGTCCGCCACTGCGCCTCGATCCGCTGGCTCGGCTGCGCCTCCCTCTGACACGGGCTCGGCTGCGCCTCGAAGGGTCATGAGCAGGTTCGTCCCGGTGTCGGCGTCGGCGACCGGGAAGACGTTGAGGGAGTCGATCTCGGCACGCGTCGCCTCAAGCGCGGCGAGGCCGGACCGGTACCACCGGCGGACCGCGTCAGCATCGAGGACCTGCAGCACCCCGGCGTCCCCTCTCTACGCTTGTCTGGCCCGGCTGTCCGCCTGCTGGGACGAGGCTAGCCAGCTGTCATGACACCTCGCCGGTTGGCGCGACCGGCGACCCTTCGGATAGTCTCGTGCGGTTGCCCGAGTCACGTTCGGCGGCAACTGCCCGCCCACCTCGCGCTTGGAGAGTCTCCCGTGTCTGCTGTCTGCGATGTCTGCGGCAAGGGTCCGGGCTTCGGCATGGCCGTGTCGTTCTCGCACCACCGCGCCCGCCGTCGCTTCAACCCGAACATCCAGACCGTGCACGCCATCATCGGCCGCGGCACCCGCAAGCGCCTGAATGTCTGCGCCTCGTGCATTAAGGCAGGCAAAGTAACCCGGGGCTGAGCGTCACCCGCTCAGGGTCACCCGCTGAGCGTCACTCGCTAAGGGTCCGCTGCAGGGCCGCCAACATGGGCAGCCAGATGTCCTCGGCCTCTTCGTCGTCGTCCGGATATTCGATCTCGTCGACGTGCAGCCGTATCGTCACGCCGCCCGGGCTCGGTCTGATCAACCAGGTGAGGTAGACCGGCGGATCCTCAGGACCGGCCTGCACGAGGTACGACAGCCGCCGGTGCGGCTGAACGCAGACCACGCGGCCGGTCAGGGCACTCTCCCCTACCGATTGAAACTCGATAGGTGCGTCGATCTCCCACGTCGAACTCGCCGACAACCCGTACATGAAGGCGCCGGTGTTCCGGGCATCGGTCAATGCCGCCCACACGCGGGCCGGGTCGGCAGCGACGAAACACGCGAACGCCCGGGGCGTCGGCGACGAAGCCCGCACACCCTCGATGGCGCTCATGTCACCAACCCTCAGGCGCTGGCGAAGCACTGGGACTATCGGCGATTCGCAGAGGGTACCTGCAGTCAGTGCAGCTGTCGATCATCAAGGTCAGCGCTTAGACGCCAATCAGATCCTTCGCCAGATGTCGGGCGAGTGGGGCGCCGGCGTAGTGCCCGAACGGTTCGCCATCGACGTAGCCTGCGCTCGCGTACAGCGCGAGCGCCTCGGGCTGGTGGAGCCCGGTCTCAAGCCGTAGCCGTGTCGCACCAAGTTGGCGCGTCTGATATTCCAGGTGTTCGAGCAGCGCTCGCGCGATGCCTCGACGACGGGCGGCCGGGATCACATACATGCGCTTGAGCTCACCGACATCAAGCTCGACGAGACGCACGCCACCGCACGCGAGCGGCTGACCGGCGTCCCGCCCGATCACAAAGATGCCTTGTGGCGGTGTGAATTCGGCGACCGCGAGCTCGGTGACGTCACGACCGCCGTACCGCACGATGTACTCCTGTTGCACAGCCTCGATGAGCTCGAGCGACTCCGGTGCATCGAGCGCTGCTGCGCTGAATTGGATGTCTGTCACGAGCGCGACCGCCAGCCGTGATCGACCGGGCCGATGCCGCGACCGAGCGCAAATCCGGCCGCGATCGCTCCCGTGACGTAGTCCTTCGCGAGCTGCACTGCGCCGGGAACCTCATGCCCAAGAGCGAGAAACGACGCGATCGCACTCGCTAGCGTGCAGCCCGTTCCGTGCGTGTGCGTGTTGTCGAGTCGGGGCGCGCGGTAAAGGTATTGCGTTGTCCCGTCAAACAGCAGGTCAGTGGCATCACCGTCGAGATGGCCGCCCTTGACCAGCACCCACTTCGGCCCGAGTGCGTGCACGGCTTCGGCGGCTTCACGCAGCCCCGCCTCGTCGTTCACCTTGATGCCGGTCAGCTGGGCAACCTCGTACAGGTTCGGCGTCACCACTGTTGCGACCGGCAGCAACTCGGCCTTGATCGCACCGACCGCATCGGGCGCCAGCAGTGAATCGCCGTGTTTGGAAACCCCGACCGGATCGACGACGACGGGGACGTCGAGGCCCACAAGTTCCTTAGAGACAAGCGAAACAAGGCCGGACGACGCGAGCATCCCTGTCTTGACCGCGTCGACGCGGATGTCGCTAAGCACCGAATTGAGCTGAGCCTGGACGGCGTCGGCTGGCAACTCCCAGTAGCCCTGGACGCCGAGCGAGTTCTGAGCTGTCACAGCGGTCACCACGCTCATGCCATACACGCCGCAGGCCAGCATCGTCTTCAAATCGGCCTGAATGCCTGCCCCGCCGCCGGAATCGGAGCCCGCGATCGTCAGCACGCGCGGCACGGTCATGCGTCTATTCTCCCCAATTACTCTGCGGGCATCGAACGCGTGCCCGACCTGATGACCAGGGCGAGCCCGCCCAGCAATAGGAGTGCGGCCGGGATCTGCTCGAGCCGAACGTGCTGATGCAAGAAGAGCGCAGCGATCAGCGTCGCGCCCGGCACTTCGAACAGGATCGACAGGCTCACAATCGTCGCACTCGTCGTCTTGAGCACGCGATTGAAAACCGAATGACCGAGCAGCTGGGCACCGGCAGTCAGCGCGACGATACGAGCCCAATCGGCGCCGCTGTAACCGTGCAGGCTTTGCCGTCCAATCAGGCAGACGACGAGAAGCAACACCGCGGTCACCGAATAGCAGAGCGATGTATAGCTCGTGGTCGACACGGTTCGCCGCACCGCTGCACCTGCGGTCACGTAGCCGGCCGCCAACATGCCGCCGATCAACGCCAACAGGTCGCCGGTCAAGGCGCGCCCCGACACACGAACGTCGAGCCCGGTCAGCAGGGCGGCCGCGAGCACGGCGATGACGATCCCGACCCATGCCGAGCGGCGGATCATTGCGCCTTGGGTGCGCGCCAGAAGGGCCGCCCAGACAGGTTGAGAGGCAACGAGAGCGGTAGACGATGCGACCGATGTGTAGCGAAGGCTGGGAATCCAGGTCGCGAAGTGCGCGGCGAGGAGCGTTCCCGCAATCACGATCAGCCGCCATTCGCGGCGGCTCAGACCTCGTAGCTCCGACCGGTGCCGGGTCACGGCAACGGACATCATCGCGACCGCACCTAGGCCGTTGCGCCAAAAGGCGAGCGCAAGGGCGGGCGCGGCGGTGGCCACGATCAAGGGTCCGGACGTCGAGACTGCGGTCACGGCGATCGCGATCAGCGTGAGGTCGGTCCTCGATGGCAGCGCCAATTCGTGCGCCGGTCCGGGTGTCGTCTCGCCCTCGCGCATTCCGGTCATGATGCCGGGTAACACGAAGGACGCATACTGGCGGGTAGGTCGTTCGATCCACAGATGTCCAGGGGAGCCGATGGCCACCTCGGCCGCGACCTCGCTGCACTACCTCCTTGATCGCCTCGGCGACGGCCGGGCTTTTCCGGCAACGCCGGACCATACTGTCGCCATGGCACCCGAGGCTCCGGAGTCGACCGACGGACCCGACACGCGCGCCGTGTTCCGGCCCGACTGGAGCCGGCCGGCCGTTCGCCGGGCGAGCATCGGACTCGTCTTCGTCGTGTGCGTGTTCGTGGTGGTTCCTGTTGTCGCGATGCTCACGGCGGCGGGCTGACGCACGTACGGCGGGCTGATACTCGCTAACGCGAGAGGCGTCCGAGCAACGCCGCGGCGGTACAGATGCCCAAAACTGCGGTTCCGGTGAGCACGCCGAAGTCGAGCCAGTAGTTCGTGGGCAGACCCAGGAGCAGGCCGCGCAGCGCGGCGACTTCGTAGCTGAGCGGGTTGCCGTGGCTGATCACGCGAAGCCACGCCGGCATGATGCTCACCGGGTAAAGCGCATTCGAGGCAAAGAACAGCGGCATCGTGATTGCCTGCCCGATGCCCATCAGCCGGTCGCGCTTCAAGACGAGACCGGCGATCGACACCGAAAGACAGGAGAAGAACGCAGCACCGAGTACGACCACCACGACGACGCCCGCCAGCCTGAGCGGGTTCCATGACATCGCAACCCCGAGCAAGGCAGCGACGATGATGACCACGATCGCCTGGGCGATTGCTCGGATGCCAGCAGCGAACGCCTTGCCCGCCACGAGCGCGGCCCGAGGCGTTGGGGTGACCAACAACTTCGTTAGGACGCCGGCATCGCGTTCCCAGATGATCTGGATGCCGTAGAAGATCGCGACGAACAGTGCCGACTGCGCGATGATGCCCGGCGCGAGGTAGTCCAGATAGGGAACCTTCCCGGTGGGGATGGCCCGAATCCGGCTGAACGTCTTACCGAAAATCACCAGCCACAGAATCGGCTGGATTGCGCGAGTGAGCAGCTCAGTGCGGTCGTGGCGAAGCTTCTGCAGCTCGACGAGACAGAACGTGCCGATGCGCGAGATGAGCAAGGGCAGCCCACGGACTGCGCGGGCATCAGCCCATACGGCGGGCCGTGCGACGGGTGGAGCGGACACTGCGCAACCCTCCCCTCTCCTCGTCGAGCAGGCCGCTTCCGGTGTAGTGGCGGAAGGCGTCCTCGAGACTCGCGTCGGGACCCAACGTCTCCTTCAGGGCCGTCGGCGTCCCCACGGTCCGCAGCTTGCCGAGGTGCATCATCGCGACGCGGTTGCACAACACGTCGGCCTCTTCCATGTAGTGCGTGGTCAGCAGAACCGTCATGCCGTACTGGTTCTGCATGTCGCGCACCCGCCCCCACACGCTGTCGCGTGCGATCGGGTCGAGACCTACTGTCGGCTCGTCGAGCACGAGGAGAGCCGGTCGGTTGACGAGTGCCTGCGCGAGTTCGAGCCGACGGACCATGCCGCCGGAATACGTGCCAGCCATCCGGTCGGCCGCGTCGGACAGATCAACCAGCTCGAGTGCCTCGGCGACCCGCGCCGCCCGCTCTCGCCTTGGGACGTCGAATAGTCGCGCGAACCAGCTGACATTCTCGCGGCCCGTAAGCGCGCCCTCAATGGACACCTGCTGCGGGACGTAACCGAGGAGTCGTCGAACGGCCATTGCCTCGTGCCGCACATCGAGGCCGAACACCCGCAACTCGCCGTCCTGCAAGGGCAGCAGCGTGTTCAGCAAGCGGATCGTCGTGGTCTTGCCTGCGCCGTTAGGGCCAAGGAGCCCGAAGCACTCACCAGCTTCGACGCTCAGGTCGAGGTCGCTCACCGCAAGGTGATCGCCGAACCGGTAACTCACCCCCTGCAACGTGACGGCGCTGGTCATTCGGCGCCCGCCTCTGCGTGCAGCGTCTCTGGGTGCAGCGTCTCTGGGTGCAGCGTCTCTGGGTGCAGGGTCGCGTCGGCTTCGAGCATCGCCGCAAGCTGGGCGATCACCGGGACGGCGCGCGCAAGAGCACGCTGGTCGGCGGCGGGCAGTCCGGCGATCGCCTGCGCTACCAAGCCAGTACGACGATCACGCCATTGCTCTACGCGGCGCTGCGCGGGAGCAGTCAGGTGAAGCCGCACGACCCGCCGGTCGTCAGCGTCAGCGAGTCGGCGCAGCAGACCGGCGTCGGTGAGTTGCCGGACGAGAGTGGACACGGTATTGGCGGCGAGCCCGAGGTCGGTGGCGGCCTCGGCGACCGAGACGCCCGGGCGGCGGCGGACCAGTCGGACCAGCTCGACCTGCGCGTTCGACAGAGTCTCCATCGGCCACGGCCGACCCACCACTCGCCGCGCCCGCCGGCGGAGCAACCCGACCGCGTCGAAGAGGTCGTCGGCCATCGTGGTGTCGAGCTCAGACGCCCGACCTGCCTCGTTCACGCGACCAGTATAAGTCTCTGTCACAGAGCTAATATCTACCTGAAGTGGTCGAATCCGCCTGGGGTGTAAGGCTTTCCGTCGACGGTGACCGCGCTCTCGCCGGTGCCGTCGAGCACCGAACCGATGATCTGCCACCCAGCGGGCAGCTCTGATTCGGGCCCAAACGTCGCTGCCAGCGCATGGTCTTCGCCGCCGCGCAGGATCCAGGTCAGCGGATCAACGCTTAGCGCCGACGCCACTTGGCTCAGCGCGTCTGGAATCGCGAACGCACTCGACTGCAGATCGATGCACACTCCACTCGCGGTTGCGACGTGCCCAAGGTCGGCGACCAGGCCGTCGCTGACGTCAATCATCGACGTCGCGCCGGCCTTCGCCGCCTCGGGGCCGGCTTGATACGGCGGTTGCGGACGCCGGTGCGCGTCGACGACGAGCCGTGGCGACCGGAACCCCCTGCTCAGCGTGGCGAGGCCGGCCGCCGCCCAGCCCAGCCGTCCCGCGAGCGCGACGACGTCGCCCGGTTGCGCACCGGACCTTGTGACGGGCGTCCGGCCTTCCAGGTCACCGAGCGCGGTAACAGCGATCACCAGCACATCACTGCGCACCGTGTCTCCCCCGACGACCCCGGCTCCGACGACGTCGCACTCGTCTCGCAAGCCGTCGGCGAACCGCTCGGCCCAGAAGGCGGCGAGGTCAGCTGGTGCGGCGAGCCCGACCAGCAGCGAGGTCGTGACCGCGCCCATAGCGGCCACGTCGGCCAGGTTCTGCGCAGCCGCTTTCCGACCGATGTCGTAGGGCGTCGACCAATCCCGGCGGAAGTGGCGTCCGTCGACGAGCAGGTCTGTGGTCGCAACCACCCTGCCATCCGGGGCGGTCACGACCGCCGCGTCGTCGCCCGGGCCGAGAAGCGTGTGCTGCCCGGTGGGCAGGCGTGCGGTGATCCGATCGATCAGGCCGAACTCCCCGAGCTCACCGATACTGATCTCTCACTCCCAACCCCTTAGTTGCTACGGTGTCACCGACATTGTTGGACATCCTCGGATCGGACCTGCTCGCGCAGCCCGGTCGACCGTCTGGCAGCCCGGCAACGATCTCGGAGGGACGCGCCATGGTGGTGCAGGCCTACATCCTCATCCAGACCGAGGTCGGCAAGGCAGCCTCGGTAGCTCGGGAGATCTCGGGCTTCAAGGGTGTCACGCTCGCCGAAGACGTCACCGGGCCCTACGACGTCATTGTCCGCGCCGAGGCACGCAACATCGACGAGATGGGCCGCATGGTCGTCGCGCAGGTCCAAAGCGTTGACGGGATCACCCGCACGCTGACCTGCCCGGTCGTCCACCTCTAAGCGTCCTGCACCGTCACCGCAGACCTGCTGGTCGCCGCAGGGCGGTCTGAATCAACCTGTCGAGCAACGCCGGGTAGTCGAGACCGCTCGCCGCCCAGACCCGCGGAAAGACCGA
>DATCFU010000251.1:0-4646 GCA_036509315.1 Acidothermaceae bacterium | reverse complement strand
GAATGCCTTGATGTACAGGGCGACGTGTTCGCGGGTGTCGCGGCGGCGCATCACCTGCCCGGCTTGTTTCCTGGCCATCGCGAACATGACCCGGCGAAACAGCAACCGCGGATCGTTCTTCTTCAACCCCGCACCGTCGATAATCCCCTCATACCAGGCGGTCAGATTAGTCCGCCGGTTCGCGTGCTCGACCAGGTAGCTGGCCGCACCGGCGGCGCTTTTGATCATCCCCGTCGCTACGGCGATCTGCTCACCGACCGCAACGAAGTCCCGCAGCTTCGGATGATCCTCAAGGGTTTGGACGATCTGGTGGTTGGTGACCGCGGCCGCACCCCCGGACCAGTTCAAATCCGGCCGGTTGTCAAACAGCCACACGGTGCGCACCATCGCCGCGAGCATCGTCGCCGACTTCTCACCCTCAATCGCCAACACGTCAGCGGCGTTGCGCCTCTTCCCGGTGTCCAACACGTCGAAGGTGCCGTCATCGACTTCGGTGAACACCGTCATCGCCACCGGAACATCCGCATCAACGACAGCCGCCAGCCGATGCTGCCCATCGATAAGCACCCCGGACACATCAAACGCGATCCCCTGGTGGGTGACAATCCACTCCCCGCGCCGCATCGCGTCCGCGAACGCTCGTACCACCGTTCGAGACACCGGCCGGTTGGTCGTGTTGGCGTCCAACCACTCGGCGGCCTTCGCCGGGGTGATCGTCTGCACTTTGCTACGCACCGAACTCGCTCCTTCTTACCGCGTATACGGCACACCAACTTACTGCGCGCTGAACTCAGTGCTTCGCGGCGCCGCGTCGGCCCCCCGCGCCACACATCGTCGCACGCCACGGCCTTTGTCGGTGCACTGTTGGGGGTGCGCTCGGCTGCATGTCCTTGTGAAGCGAGGCCCAGGTCGGATTTGCTGCGCGACGTCGGTTGTAGAGGCGGAGGGACCACAGGTAGCTGGTCGCCGCAATCCCTGCGCTCCAGGCGATGGCGGCGAGGGCATGGCTGATGACCGGCCCGCCGATGAGCAGTCCCCGCAGGGTTTGGGTGACTGGGGTGAACGGTTGGTATTCGGCGAACTGACGCAGCCCGGCCGGCAAGGTCGAGGTCGGCACGAACCCGCTGGATAGGAACGGCAACAGCGTCAGGAACATCGGTGTGTTGCTGGCGGTCTCGACGCTGTTGGCCGCCAGTCCAAGGGCGGTCGACAACCAGATCAAGGCGATCGCGAATAGCACGAGCACGCCGATGGCCGCGAGCCATTGCAGAGCGTTGGCGTTGGATCGGAATCCGATGGCCAGGGCGACCCCGATGACCAACGCAAGGACAGCGAGGCTCTGCAGCAGGGTCCCGACAACATGTCCGGTCAGGACGGCGGCGCGGGTGATGGCCATCGTTCGGAACCGGTCAATGATTCCTGTGGTCATGTCCATCGCGATCGAGATCGCGGTCCCCAACGCTGCCGACGCCACGGTCATGATCAAGATGCCGGGCACGACGTAGGTGAGGCAGGCGTGGCGATCCGGGTGCGCGCTGCCGTGCATTGCGAGGCCCGTGCCGAGCTGGCCGCCGGGGACGCGGCTTTTGAGTTCGGCTGACGTGCCATGCGCGACGACGCGCCCATGGTCGAGGACTGCGATCCGGCCGGCGAGTTGATCGGCTTCCTCGAGGTATTGGGTGGTCAGCAGGATCGTGACGCCGCCGGCGACCAGCTCGGCGATGATCTGCCACATGGTGCGACGACTACGCGGATCGAGCCCGGCGGTGGGCTCGTCGAGGAAGATCACACGAGGGTCGCCGACCAGCGTCATCGCCAGGTCCAGCCGTCGACGCATCCCACCGGAATAGGTCGACAGCGGTTTGTGCGCCGCATCGGCCAGGTCGAACTGATCCAACAACTCCGCTGCGCGCTGGCGGCCACGCTCACGGCCGATGTGACGCAGATCGGCCATCAGGCGCAGGTTCTCCTGCCCGGTGAGCAGGTTATCCACGGCCGAAAACTGGCCGGTCACCCCGATCGCGGCCCGCACCCCGTCCGGGTTGGTCGCCACGTCGCAGCCGGCTACGCGGATGTCGCCGGCGTCGGCGGTGATCAGCGTGGAGAGAATGCGCACCATCGTCGTCTTGCCGGCACCGTTGGGGCCCAGCAGCGCGAAGACCGAGCCCTCGGCGACCTCCAAGTCGACCTGGTCGAGGACTATGTGGTCACCGAACGACTTGCGTACACCCTGCGCTCTGATCGCCGGACCGCGATGGATCGTCATGAGACCTCGCTTCGCTCCGCGCCGGACGGGTCGGGCAACGTGCGGCCCTGTGGAGCTCCTCGCGGGGGCGTTCCAGTCCTTCTCCCACTCCGGCAGTCGGGAGATCAGCCAGTCGGCGAAGGCGGCCACCTCCAGCAGGACGGCCCGACGTCGTGGTGAGGCCTCACCCAGCACCGCCAGCCCCTCCCGCGCCAACTCGGCCTGCTCCTGGTACTCCGCGGTGTCGAACCCGAAAGCCCGCCGGGAGGTGCGGTCGACGGCGACCCGGTCCATCCGTTCGCCCGCCGCCCGGGAGCGGCGTATCAGCCCCAGCTGCTCCAGCACGTTGACCGCGCCGGCGATCGCGCTGCGGCTGGCAAGCAACGCCTCGGCCAGCTCGCAAATCATCAGGTACCCCAGCAGCCGGCCCACCATCGGCGCCATCCCGTGCCGGCGCGCGTACAGCCTCCCGGCGTGGTCGGCGAACGTGATCTCGGCATCGGCTGGCACGACCCCAATGGCTGTGCCGCACTGCGGCGGGTGGGCGATCGGCCGTCGCCGCCGCGCGCTGTCACATCGCCGACATCATGGGCGCGGGCTATTACATCGGAAGGCGAAAGGTTAGGTATCCGATGGAATTCGAGTTACCCTTTGCCCATGGTGGCCCGAGCGACCTCTAGCCGTGCCCTGGGCTCGGCGTCAGATGCGCGGCTCCTGACGGAGGTCGTCACGCAGCCGCGTCGGACGTTGCGGGCGGCATCCGCCGAATTCCCTTGGGAGACACTGCCCATTGCCCAGGTCGAGACGGGCACGGCGCAACGACAGCAGGATCCGAGCGATAGGCGTGCGTGGGTGATCGCCGTTACCGCCGCTGGCAGCGATCAGCTCCGGGACTGGCAACGGGCGCATGAACGCTGGTCCGGTGGTGCGATGCGACGGCTGTCCGCCGACCCGCAGGCCGCGGTCCGGGCCGCATTGCCAGCACCGAGCGCCCTGGTTCGCGAACTTGCGGATGTCGATGAGTGCCGCCCATCGAATCAGGCCACCACGATCACGCTTCGAGCAGCCAACGGCGCGGCCCGCTGAACGTGACCAGTCTTCGTCAAGCCCAGGTCGACAACGCCACGTCGTCGAACCTTCAGTCGAAGTCGCGGCGCGCAACCTGGCGGCGAGTCCGCGGCACGGGTCGACCATCGCTACGTGTGGAACTGGCGTTGATCGTTATCGGCTACGGGCTCTATTCCTTGGTCCGCAACGCGGTACCCACGAAGCGATCACTCGGCTACGCACATGCGCGCACAATCGTGCACATCGAATCGGTGCTGCACATCGACGGCGAGCAAGCGGTCAACCACGCGCTGAATCGAATAGGCCCGTTGATCGTCGGGATGAACTATTACTATGCCGTCTTCCATTTCGTGATCACGATCGGCGTGTTGGTCTGGGTGTATGTCCAGCATCCGCTGGCGTACCGCGCCAGCCGCACCTGGCTGTTCGCCACAACTGTGCTGGCCCTGGTGGGGTTTTACGCGTACCCGCTCGCCCCGCCTCGGTTGCTTCCTGGCGCCGGATTCATCGACACATTGGTTGTCCACCACACCTGGGGATCACTGGCCTCCGGTGAACTGGCGAAGGTGTCGAACCAATACGCCGCGATGCCATCGATGCACATCGGCTGGTCACTATGGTGCGCGCTCACCGTGTTTTCTCTCACGAAACGGACGTGGCTGCGGCGAGCAGCTCTGGCCTACCCGATCTTCACACTCGCCGTCATCATTGGGACCGCCAACCATTTCTTCCTCGACGCCGCTGGTGGCGTGCTCACGCTCGCTGCCGGCGGGCTCGCGACACGGCTTATCCTTGGTCGCGCTGCGCCGCATGGCGTGAACGACGCGACCCCAATGAAGTGACTCCGCCGAATATGTCTCTGCGCCTCAGCTCGGACATCTGTCAACGGCAAGCGAAATGGATCAGTTCTCGGCTGAGAAGTCCCCAGCCGGTCCCGGTGCACGCGGTCAACCGAAGTCGGGCGGTCCCCCGTCCCTTTCACGTGGTCGTCATGTTGGGCGTGCAAATGTGGGGAGTCGACGCGGCGTGCGGTTGGCCCCGCGCTTATCGGAGGGTTCGGGTAGATGCATCAGGCGCCGACGACGTTTGGGCGGCGGAGTTTCCTCGTTGCGGTCGGTGCCGGTGCGCTGAGTCTTGCCGGGGGGCAGCCTGGTTTGAGCTTGGGCAGTGCACGCATGTTCCGGCTGTGACACTTAGCCCTGATCCACCGATGATCTTGTTGGTCTGGGCGGGTCGGAACACGAGAATGCCCTTGCGTGGCAACAGAATTGGGCTTGTCTAAGGTCCCGTTCCGTGGCTCACGAAGGGCATCTCGTAGATGCGAGTTTCTCAC
>DATCFU010000250.1:0-11914 GCA_036509315.1 Acidothermaceae bacterium | reverse complement strand
AAATGCGCAGGATTTCGGGTCAGCTGCCTTAGCGGCCTTGGTTCGCGACAGCGGCCGCGGCCTGAGCTGCAGCGTCGGCGTCGAGGTATTCGCCACCGCGCGCGATCGGGACGAGGTTGTCATCGAGGCTGTACACCAACGGGATTCCGGTCGGGATGTTCAGCGCGGCGATGTCATCGTCGGAGATCGCATCGAGGTGCTTCACCAGTGCGCGTAAGGAGTTTCCGTGCGCGACGACGAGCACGGTCTTGCCAACATGCAGATCCGGCACGATCGCGTCGTACCAGTACGGCAGCATCCGGTGCACGACGTCTTTCAAGCACTCGGTGTTAGGCCGAAGCTCGGGCGGCAACGTGGCGTAGCGGGGGTCGGCGCTTTGTGAGTACTCGCTGTCAGTAGCGAGCGGCGGCGGTGCAACGTCGTACGAACGGCGCCACAACATGAACTGCTCTTCACCGAACTCGTCGAGTGTCGCCTTCTTATCCTTGCCCTGCAGCGCGCCGTAGTGGCGTTCGTTCAATCGCCACGAACGCTGCACCGGGAGCCACGACAACTCGGCGGTATCGAGAGCGATGTTGGCGGTGCGGATCGCGCGGCGCAGCAGCGACGTGTGCACGACGTCCGGCGTCATGCCGCGCTCGGCCAGCAGTCGGCCGCCGTTGGCAGCTTCGGCCTCGCCCTTCGCGGACAAGTCGACGTCGACCCAGCCAGTAAAGAGATTCTTTGCGTTCCACTGGCTCTCGCCGTGGCGCAGGAGGACAAGTGTTCGCACAGACATACCGCTAGTTTCCCAGACCCCGCTTCGTCCGCGAGCAACGGGTCAAACTCCGCGGGTAGCCTGCCCGAGTGGCCCACTGACTCCGCACAGCTTCATGCTCACTCAGGCGCCATCGTGAGGTTCGCTACCCGGCATGCGGCGCCGAGTCCGCAGAGAAACTGATCATCATCACTGGCGGTGATCTGTTTATCTGCGGGGTCGCGGGGTCAGCGCGTTCGCAGCGGCGACGGTCGGGTCGCTCACTCGCGTTAGGTCGTCGCGCGCCGATGCCGCCCGTGCCCACCAACCGCTGGATCGTGCCCACCACTAACCGCTGGATCAGCAAAACGCGCGAACGCGCGCAGGTTCTCGACTGACTCGTTGCGCGACGCCCGCCACTCCCACTCACGACGGATGCTCTCCGCGAACCCGATCTGCAGCGCAGCATCGAACGTCTCGTCGGAGTATGTGAGCACGCACCCGAGTAGCCGGTCGATCTCGTCCGGTGTGACCGCAAGTAAGGGCAGCCGACCCATCAAGTAGACGTCGCCCTTCGCGTCGATGGCGAAATGGACGCCGTACATGTGGCCGTTTCTCTCTAGCAGGAAGCGATAAAGCTCCTGCGCGTTCTCATCAGGACGCCGTACGAAGAATGCCTCGATGAGCAGGCTCTGATCGCCGACGACAAGACGCGCGGCGGTCACCAAGCGATGGGTTCCCATGAGCCGGACAACAAACGCCGACTCGCCGACTTGGTCGAAAAGGATCTCGCGTTCTTCGAGCGTCGCCCTGATGACGGCATCGATTTCGGCGCGCGCAAGCCAGCTCACGGGGCACTCACCGCCAGACGGCGACGGGCAGCCCTTCGACGTTGCGGCCCGCGACGCCACGCAGTGCGTCGGCATAGACATCGATCACGCCATCGACAGTGCGATCCCAGTCGAAGCCGGCGGCATGGGCGATCGCGCCCGTCGCCAAGGAGCGCCGCAACTCGGCGTCCGATAAAAGCTTGGTCAGTACGTCTGCGTACGACGTCGGCTCGTGTCCGTCGACGAGCAACCCGGACACACAGTCGCTGACAGTGGTGACGAGGCCGCCGACACGCGCGGCGACGACTGGCGTTCCGCACGCCTGCGACTCGAGTGCGACGAGACCAAACGACTCGCTGTATGACGGAACAACGGTGACACTTGCGGCCCGGTAGAAGTCGGCGAGACGATCGCTGACGGCAGGCGGTTCGAAGCGCACCAAATCGACGACCCCGAGTTGGTCGGCGAGCCGTGCCAGGTGGTCGGGCTCCGCGACACCAGATCCACTGACACCGCCGACGATCACGGCCATCAGCCGATCGCGCAACGACGGAGTGCGATCGACCATGACGGCGAGCGCGCGAATCAACAGGTCAGGTGCCTTGAGCGGCTGGATCCGGCCAACAAACAGGAGCACATCACGGTTCGCCGGTAGGCCGAGTCGCGCGCGAGCGGCGGCACGTGATCCGGGCCGGTACAGGGAAAGATCGACACCAGGCGGGACGACGGAAACTGCGGCTGGGTCGGCGTCGTACAGGTCGATGAGTTGACGTGCCTCAGCCGCGGTGTTCGCGATCAGTCGGTCAGTCGCGTCGACTACCTGCGCCTCACCGATCGCACGCATCGACGGCTCCGGCGCATCGCCTTCCGCGAGCGCCGCGTTCTTGACGCGCGCAAGGGTGTGCATGCTGTGCACGAGCGGAACGCCCCATCGCTCCTTGGCGAGCCAGCCCACCTGGCCCGACAGCCAGTAGTGAGAGTGGATCAGGTCGTACCAACCGGGTTCTCTCGCTGCCTCGGCCCGCAGGACTGCGGCCGTGAACGCACACAGCTGGGAAGGCAGATCCGCTTTCGGCAGCGGATCGAGCGGGCCGGCAACGACGTTGCGGACGATGAAGCCGGGCTCGATGTGCTCGATCGGAGGCACCTCGCCGGACGTGGCGCGGGTGAAGACCTCGACCTCAACGCCCTGAGCGGCCAGCCTGCGGGACAACTCCATGATGTAGACGTTCATCCCGCCGGCGTCGCCCACGCCGGGCTGTTCGACGGGCGACGTGTGCAGGCTCAACATCGCCAGCCGCCTGAGAGGAGGGCGCCCGCCCGGGAGCAGGGTCACCGGCGGTCTAGGCGCGGTGCCTCGGGGTGCGCTTACTCGGGAGGTTGCGAGTCGGGAAGGGCGCCGACGCAGTTTCGCGACGGTCTGGAGTTCGTCCGACAAGCTTCCTCCTCACGCTCGCTCGGTCATCCCAACGTACGCCGAGGGCTGCCGCCGCGCGCCTGCGGCCAGACGGCACCTCGCTGCGCAACGTTTGACCGTCGCCGCCCATTCCCGCTCGAGACACCTTTACGGCTCACGAGACTGGATCGCACAGATGTACCTGCCCTGGCTGCCCAGTAGTGAACCAGACACTGCCAAGATTCCCTCATGAGCGCAGGCCCAACCACGACCCCATCGATCAGGCCGGTCGCGGTCGTCACCGGTGCCAGCAGCGGAATCGGAGCGGCCACCGCCCGCAGGCTTGCGCGAGAAGGCTTCGATGTTGTGTGCGCGGCCCGTAGAGCCGATCGGATCGCAGCCGTCGCTGCTGAGATCGGCGGTCGTGCACTGGTCGTCGATGTCACGGACTCCACGTCTGTGACCGCACTCGCGAACGCAGTGCCGTCATGCTCGCTGCTCGTCAACGTGGCCGGCGGCGCGATCGGAGCGGAGCCCATCTCGGCAGCGGATCCGGCCGACTGGCAGGCCATGTATGACACCAACGTGCTCGGAGTCTTGCGCGTCACTCAGGCGTTGCTGCCGGCGCTCATTGCCTCCGGAGCCGGTCACGTCATAGTCGTCGGCTCGACCGCCGGCCGGATTGTCTACGAAGGTGGCGGGGGGTACACGGCGGCGAAACACGGCACAGCTGCGCTCACCGAAACCCTGCGTCTCGAACTGAACGGTCAACCTGTTCGGGTGACCGAGGTTGCCCCAGGGATGGTGCGCACCGAAGAGTTCAGCCTGAACAGAAACAGGGGGGACGTCGAGAAGGCTGCAGCGGTGTACAGGGGCGTCGCAGAACCACTTACTGCGGAAGACATCGCCGACTGCATCAGCTGGTGCGCAACGCGGCCGCCACATGTCAACGTCGACCTACTCGTCGTCAAGCCTCTCGCCCAAGCCGCTCAATACAAGGTGCACAGAACCTCATGACACAACCCGACCTCACATCAGGTGCCGGCGGTCACGTGCACACCGTCAACAACGGCAAGCGCGATCTCACGCTCGACCAACTGGCAGCTACGCAACCGGGCTTGGATCGCCTGATGGCTGAGCTAGGTCCGCGCATGCATAGGCTGTATTTCGCAGGCAGGGCCGGGAATTGGCGGCTCGCGGACTACTTCTTCCGTTCGGTGGTGAAGCAGCTCAGCCTGTGTGCGTTCTCACGACCAAAGTACGAGGAGTCCATCAACAAGTACCTAGCCGAGGACTGCGAGCCGGTACGCGCTGCGATCAAGGCCGGGGACGCTGGGAGGTTCGAAGCCGCTTACAGCGCGATGGTGCGAAGGGCCAACCACTACCACGACGAGTTCGCCAAACCCTGGCTGCATTGGGTTTGCCCTACAACGCCACCTGAAGACCTCGACTTCACGGCCGGGTTGAGCTAACGGCCGCGAACTCGCCTCAAGGCCGGCCGGACGTCGACGAAGTACACGATGGTGGCAATGATCGCCGCCAGGCCCAGCGGGCCGAACCATCCGCTCAGCAATACGACCAGCACGGCCACGGCGAGGATCGCCAGCCAGGCCTGCTTGGTCAGTTTCCCAGCCGCAATATAGGCCGCCGCAGGGGCGAGCGCGGCGTCAACCAGCGCATAGAGCTGCAGGACTAACGCAGCAAGCAGAACAACGGTGATCAGCGACGCGGAGAGGTGCAACACAGCAACCACGGTACTGCGTTTCGGGACGGCCCGACTGCTTCACGACGAGCGCGCGGCGCCCGTGATCTGGTCGAGCTCCGCCAGATCGACGGATGCCGGCTCCCAGGCGACCGCCTGGGCATTCGCGAGCACCTGCTCAGGTTTGGTAGCACCGACAATGATGGTGCTGACACCGGGCTGCGCCGCGAGCCCACCGATAGCGACCTCGAGCATGCTGAGACCGCGCGCACTCGCGAAGTTCTGCAGCGCCTCGATCACGTCCCAGGGGGCGCGCTCGAGGAGTTCTGCATCCCCGGCCAGCCGAGTGCCTTCGGGGGCAGCGTGGCCACGCGTGTATTTGCCAGTGAGCAGGCCACGTGCCAGTGGATAGAACGGAATGAAGCCCACGCCGACGTGCTCTGCGGCGGGCAGCAGTTCGTTCTCGGCGCCACGTTCCAGGAGGCTGCACTGGTTCTGCGTGCTGACGAAACGTGCGCCGCCGTTGGCACGGGCCGCCCAGTCGGCGTCGATGACCTGCCAGCCATCGAACTGCGACGACCCGATGTAGCGAACCTTGCCTTCACGCACGAGTTCGTCCAGTGCAGCAAGGGTTTCTTCTATGGGTGTCAGGCTGTCTGGCCGGTGTAGCTGGTACAGGTCTATGTAGTCCGTACGCAGTCTCCGAAGCGATCCTTCGATCGACGCTCTGATGTAACGACGCGACCCACGAGCCTCATGCGCCGGCAACGTCATCCCGCCCGTGGGCAGGCCGAACTTGGTGGCAAGGATGATGCGGTCACGACGACCCTCGAGCGCCTGGCCAAGAAGGTCCTCACACACCCCCGGCGAACTGCCGTAGACGTCAGCAGCGTCGAAGAACGTGATGCCCGCGTCAAAGGTTGCATCGACGACCGCGCGAGTGCCCGCTAGGTCGAGGCGGCGCCCGATCTGATTGCAACCAAGGCCGACGGTCGACACGGTCAGGCCGGAGTCACCAAGCTGGCGGTACGTCATGTCACCCATCCGCCCACCCTACGAAACGCACCCTCGCCGTCGCGCGGCGGCGGCACCAGGAGCGACCGATCCGACTTCGCATCCCGTGTGGTTGTAAAAACGGCCGGTTTCGTGCTTATTCACGACCACAGGGGATGCGAGGTAGAGAGTGAAGTAGAGGATGTCGCCGAGGTAGAGGGTGTTGCCTTAGCTGGCGCGGGTCGCCTTCGTGGCTGCGGCCTTCTTGGCTGCGGCCTTCTTGGCTGCGGCCTTCTTGACTGGCGCCTTCTTAGCTGGAGTCTTCTCGGCCGCTACCTTCTTCGTCGCAGTCTTCGTGGACGCCCTTTTCGCTGGCTTCTTTGCGCTTTTCGCAGCAGCGTGCGGGGTCTTCTTCGGTGGCAGCCGCCGAACCGGTTCAGGCATGAACGGCTCGTGGACGAACGGCTCGTCCTCTTCGGCGACCACCTCATCGCCACGCATTTTGGTGATGACGTCCTGACCGCGTCGGGTGAGTTCGTCGTACAGCTCGCCCACTTTGAGGTTCGCGCGGAACGCAGATCCGATCAGCACACCTGCTGCGCGCATCGGGAAGTCGCGGTTCTCTTCCTGCCATGTCGTGACCGCGTCTGGCAACTCGCGCAGCTTCTCTGACACCAGGTCACCGACGCCAACGAGGAGTTGCAGCGGGCGGTCGCCGACCGCCTTCTGAACGCTGTTGAACAAATCGTCTGTGCGGCTCATCGCGATCTCCTTGGCGACGTCGAACGGGACATCGTGGTGCGCAATGGGGTGACCCGCGCCGAGGGGGCAGTGACGGATTTCGCCGCGCCAGGATGGCCGGACGTGTTGTGGCTGGGCGCAGTGTGTCCGTGACTCGACGCCGACCCGACGGCCGAAGACGGGGGTCCGGCGGCGTCATCGGACTCACCGTGAGACGCGGATTCACTCGAAGTCTGCGCACGAGTGGCGGCAGCCTCGTCGGCGTCGCGCCGCAGGTTCTCCTTGCGGAACGAGTCGTACACCTCGACCATCACCTGCTTTTGGCGCTCGGTAATAGTCGGGTCGGCGATGATCGCGTCGATGACGACGCCCCCGACTACGCGCTCGTCGAGAATGCCCGCCTGGACGTAGAGCGCCTCGGCCGAGATCCGCAGGCCCTTGGCGATCTGCTGCATGATCTCAGCGCTCGGCCGACGCAGCCCACGCTCGATCTGACTCAGGTAGGGGTTGGAGACGCCCGCCAGCTTCGCTAGCTGACGGACCGAAATCTGCGCCGTGCGCCGCTGCTCACGGATGAACTCACCGAGATCGAAGTTCTGTGCCATGCACCCAGTTTTACTCGGCGCGCTAGCTATTGCAAGCGCCCCGCTAGCACGCTGGCTCCGAATACGGATGTCGGCCGTTAGCCTGGGAGCAGTTCATCGCTCACCGGCAGCCACCCAGCGGAATCCCGCGCCACAGTCGAAACCGGGTCCAACCTTGTTGCATCACTACCAGCGCCGGGCGGTCGCAACTGCGGCCAGCGCCGCGTGTGTCGCACTCGCACTCCTCAGCGCGTGCACCTCAAAGACCGTCAGCAGCCCGGCACCCGCGGTGATCGGGTCATCGACACCGGCCTCACCATCGGCCGCTACGTCGTCGACCACGGCAGCTGCGTCGAGCCCGGCGAGCAGCGCAGCGAGTGCCGCCAGCCCAATAGCGAGCGCGAGCAACGACGGCCGCAACGATCCAGGCGCCTTCGCGACCAACCTCAACTGGACCGACATCACCAGTCAGCTCAGCGCTGCAGTGGGCGACAATAAACACACGTTCTCGTACGCCAAGGCGACGATGCAGGTGCCGCTCAACTGGGCCGACGTCACGAGCAAGAAGATCAGCATCACGGTGTTGCGGATTCGCTCGGCGAGCCAGAAAGACCGCATCGGGTCACTCGTCATAAACCCAGGCGGCCCAGGCGGTTCAGGTATCGAGGCGGCACTGTCACTCGCAGTAGACGAACTGCCGCAAGCGATTCTCGACAGGTTCGACATCGTCGGCTTTGACCCACGCGGGATCGGCCTGAGTAATCCGATCCAGTGCATCACCGATAAGCAAAAGGATGCCGAGCTCAACCTCCCTGCCGACCCGAAGACAGCCGCACAATGGCAGGCGGAAATCGCCGATGCGACCAAGGTCGCACAGGAGTGCTACACCGAATACGGCTCGGATCTGACCTACTACTCAACCGCCGAAACAGCACGCGACATGGAAGCCCTGCGTGCGAAACTCGGCGATCCCAAGCTGACGTACCTCGGTTACTCCTACGGCACGCTGATCGGAGCCGAATACGCCTCGGCATATCCGGACAAGGTCCGCGCGCTGGTGCTCGACGGCGCAGTCGACCCGACGATCTCCTCGACCGACCAGGACAAGACGCAGGCGGCCGGCTTCCAACTGGCGTTCAGCCACTTCGCGGCGAGCTGCACCGCGAAGGGCTCGAGCTGCAAGCTCGGATCCGACCCTCAGCAGTACGTGCTCAACCTGATGGCCAAGGCCGCAGCGCATCCGATTCCGAGCGGGAACTCCACCGACAAGCGCACGGCCGACGACGGCGCCGTCCTGCTTGGCGTGATCTCGGCGCTCTACGACGAAACCCAATGGCCAGATTTGATCACCGCACTTGCGGACGCGAACAAGGGCGACGCGTCGGGCATCTTGTCGCTCGACGACCAGTACAACGAGCGCGGCGCAGACGGCACCTACTCCAACCTCGAAGATGCGAATGCTGCGATTGGCTGCGCCGACGCGACGCAACGGCCAACGATCGCGCAAGCGCAGGCGTTGCAACCCGTGTGGCGGGCCACTAATCCACTCTTCGGCGGCTCCGCGGCGTCCAGCCTCGGCTTTTGCAGTTTGTGGAAGGCACCGCCCGACCAACCGATCACCGTCGCGAACAAGGGCGCGGCCCCGATCCTGGTCATCGGCACGACCGGCGATCCCGCGACACCGATCTCGGGCGCGCAACATCTCGCGGCGTTGCTTGGATCGGGCCGGCTGCTGGTCTGGCAGGGAGACGGGCACACCGCCTACCCCAAGACGACCTGCGTCACCAACGACGTGAACAGCTACCTGATCAACCTGACACTGCCGCCGTCCGGAGCTACCTGCCCCGCGACCTGAGCCTCAGTTCTCGCTCGGCAGCAGCGCAGACACGTCGGCCTCACCGTCGCGGTACCGACGGGTGATCTCGTGCGCGGCGGCGTCCATGACGATCTGGACGGCGTGGCGTTGCTCTGAGATTTGCCGCTCCTGGTCACCGAAACGCTCAAGCGTCTCTTCCAGTTGCTCAGCAGTGCGGCCGGCGAGGGCCGACAGGTCCGAGTCGCCGACAAGCCGTTCGACCAACCTGCGGTGCTCGTCGACCCGCGACGGCTCGATGACCGTGTGCCGCCCGAGGCCTCTCGCCGGCGAGCGCTCGTCGGCGAGGATGCGCGGCAACTGGTCGATGATGCTGCTGCCGTCGCCGGCGTCGCCACGGCGCCGGGCGAGCTCGGCGTTGATGATGTCGACCCGGCCCTGAAGCATTCTGCGCAGATACGAAAGATCTGCTTCTTCCTGCTCGGCCTGGTCGCGGAGCTCGCGCACCTCGGAGAGCGGCAGACTTGCCAAGCCATCGAGGTAGCCCTCGGACAGCACCCGATCAATGCGGCGGTGACCGCTCGGTGCGTCACTGCGGTCGTCGGACACCTGGTGCCTCCGTGGCTCGTCGTGCGGTGGCTCATCGTGCGGCGCTACTTCTTCCAGCATGCACCTCGTCGATTAGCCCGTTCGGTTAGCCCGCTGGGTTAGCCCGATCGGAGTAATGCCGCGAGGCATTTGGAGTGACGTCGCCCATGGTGCCATGCCAGGGGACGAGCTGGCACGAATCCATACGCTCCGGAACGCCAAATACGCCTGGATGTTCGACCGGATGGCTCAATGCATACGCCCCAGTTGCCGATGGCTTCGATGCAGGGTTAATCGGCACCTTGCGTCCATTTGCGTCAGTACAACAGCCGTTCCAAGGTGGGAGGTCGCCCGTGCTCAAAGGCGAACTCACGACCACCCCCATCGAAATTGCCCTCAGTAGCCTCGCGGACGAGCAGGCCACTGGCTGTCTCCATGTCGTTGATGACGCTGGCAGCGAGGCTCTTATCTACCTCAAGACTGGGCTGGTCTACGCGGTTTCGGTACCGGGCCAGCGTCCGCAGCTCGGCGCTCGACTGATCTCAAGCAACGCCCTCGTCCCGGAGAACTTGGCCGAGGCGCTTGAGGCGCAGCGCACCGAACTTCAGGGCTGGCGCCTCGGTGAATTGCTCGTGCACCTCGGCTTCGTCGAACAAGACGTGGTCGAGGCTTTCGTGCAGGAACAGGTTCGCGACGGCTTGACTGACCTACTTACCTGGACGTCGGGTCGCTGGCGTTTCCGGAAGGGCGAAAAGACCCGCGAGGACGTCGCCCCGCCGACTCCGTTGAATCAGCTGCTCGATCAGGTTCGGATCCGGAAGTCGACCTGGGACGAAATCGTCGACGCGGTGCATGGCCCCAACGCCGTGCCGATGCTCGCTGCCCATGGCGGCGAGGCCCACATCACGCTCGACTCCGATACGTGGTCGCTGCTCTGCAAGATCGACGGCGAGCGCAGCATCGCCGATCTCGCCCGCGAGTGCGGCTTCACCCTGTTCGAGGCCGGCACAGTCGTGCGCGTCCTCGTCGAGGCCGGGCTCGTCGACGTCGAGGAAGACATTGGGCCAGACGGCGCGCCGCTGTACGAAGACGACGACGAGCCGGGCGACGTCCATGCTCGGGACGACCATGACGCGGACGACGACGAACAGACCGACGAGCCGACCCGCGACAACTTCTCCAGGACGGCCGCACTCGCAGCAGCCTTCGCGTTGAGCGGGCGCGAACCCATCGCGGACCCGCCTGCCGTCGCAGACGAGCAGCACGAATGGAATGGCCCTGAGCCGCGAGAGGCAACGGGCCTGTCGTCGTTGGCCGAGGTCTCCGAGGCCCTCACCCGAGCACTAGGCCCACGCACAGATTCCGGGCCGTCGTTCGTCGACCCGTTCCACGTGCCGGACGAGATCCGGCTACGCGCGGCACCGAACGCAGCCGCAACTTCCGCCGTCCCCAGCGAGGACCAGCTCCGCCGGGATCGAATCCGAAAAGCCGCCGCGGCCGAGCTCGCAGCCGCGCACGCCGAGGCCGAGGCCGAGCACAACGCGACCAAGCGCACAAGCAAGGCTGGCCACATCGCTCAGGTCGTCGACCTGGAAGCGCGGCGCGAGGCTTCCCGAGCCGAGAACGAGCGCCGCGAAAGTGAGCACGCAGAGACCGAAGCACGCCTCGAAGCCGAACACCTCGAAGCTGAGCGCATTGAGGCCGAACGGGTCGAAGCAGAGCGCCGACTCGCGGCGCAGCGCATAGCGGCCGAAGAGGCCGCTCGGGCCGCGGCCGAACAGGCAACCCGCGTCGAAGCCGAACGTCTCGAAGCGGAGCGTGTTGCGGCTGAAGAAGCGGCTAGTCTCGCCGCCGAGGAAGCTGCCCGCGTCGAGGCCGAACGTCTCGAAGCCGAACGGATCGCCGCCGAGGAGGCAGCCCGTCTCGCCGCGGAGGAAGCCAGCCGCATGGCCGCGGAGGAAGCCGAGCGCCTCGAAGCCGAGCGCCTCGAAGCGGAGCGCCTAGCGGCCGAGGAAGCTGCGCGCATCGCTGCCGAAGAAGCTGCTCGCGTTGAAGCTGAGCGCCTCGAAGCGGAGCGCCTAGCGGCCGAGGAAGCTGCGCGAATTGCAGCTGAAGAGGCGGCTCGCGTGGAGGCGGAGCGCCTTGCTGCCGAAGAGGCTGCCCGCCTCGAAGCCGAACGCTTGGAAGCAGAGCGCCTCGAAGCTGAGCGCATTGAGGCCGAACGCCTCGAAGCTGAGCGTCTCGAAGCAGAACGCCTCGAAGCTGAGCGTCTCGAAGCAGAACGCCTCGAAGCAGAACGCCTCGAAGCAGAGCGCATTGAGGCAGAACGCCTCGAAGCTGAGCGCATTGAGGCTGAGCGCATTGAGGCTGAGCGCATTGAGGCCGAACGTCTCGAAGCAGAACGCCTCGAAGCAGAACGCCTCGAAGCAGAACGCCTCGAAGCAGAACGCCTCGAAGCCGAACGCCTCGAAGCCGAAGAAACGGCACGTCTCGAAGCCGACCGCATTGAGGCAGAACGCCTAGAAGCGGAG